>JAYSXU010000026.1:0-19735 GCA_043716965.1 Fimbriiglobus sp. | reverse complement strand
AAGCGCGGGCGATTGCGATTCAGTCGAACGGGCGGATTGTGGTTGTGGGGGATGTCGCGGTCACCGGCGGGTCGAACTTCGCGGCGGTGCGGTTGAATTTGGACGGGTCACTGGACACGACGTTCGGCGGGGCCGGAAAGGCCACCGTGGCCTTCGCCGCGAACTCCGTGACAACCAGTTCCGTGGCCACGAGTGTGGCGATTCAAGTCGATGGCAAAATCGTCCTCGCCGGGTACGCGACCTCATCGAGTAACGACTTTGCGGTGACACGACTGAACACCGATGGCACGCTCGACACGACGTTCGGAACGGGTGGCAAGGCGACGATTCCCTTTGATTTGGGTGGCTTGAACGACGACAGCGCCAAGGCAATCACGCTACAAGCGGATGGCAAGATCGTGTTGGTCGGGCAAGTCGAGACGGCAACCGGGTACGATTTCGGCGTGGTGCGGTTGAACACCAACGGCAGCTTGGACACGTCCTTTGATGTCGATGGTAAACTCACCGTCGGGTTCGATCTGGGGCGGTCGAACTCGGACATCGCCACGGCGGTGGTGCAACAAACCGACACGAAACTCGTCATCGTCGGGACCGCCGACACAGCCACCGGAAACGACTTTGCCGTCGTGCGGCTCAACGCGGACGGTAGCCTCGATAAATCCTTTGCCACGACTGGGAAGACGACGTTCGACTTCAACCTCGGCGGCAACAACGACGACAGTGCCAGCGGTGTTGCCCTGCAAAGTAGCGGCAAGTTAATCGTGGCGGGAACCGCGAACGCCCAGGCTCGTTCGGCGTTTGCGGTGGTACGGATGAACACCGACGGCAGCGTGGATAAAACGTTCGGGACGAACGGGGCATCGACGATCAACTTCGCGGCGGGCGGTAGCAACCTAGCAACTGTCAACGGGGTGGCACTCCAGTCCGATAACCGCATCGTCCTCGCGGGTGGGATCGCCCCGACGACCAACGGCGATTTTGCGGCAGCCCGGTTGAGTCCCGATGGCGCGCTCGATACTACGTTCGGCACGGGTGGCAAAACGACGATCGCGTTCAACCAAGGTGGCCGTAACAACGACGTAGCGAACGCCGTTGCCGTGCAAGCCGATGGCCGCGTAATTCTGGCGGGCAGCGCTGATACCGGCGGCGCGAACTTCCTCGGTGACATCGCGGTGGCACGGCTGTTCGGGAACCCGACGGCGCCGCAACCGATTCTCGCCGGGGGGGTGGCGAACGGCACGGCACGGGTACTCAATCCCACAAGCGGCGTGTACATTCCCACGGACACGCTGAACTTTTTCCCCAACTTCACGGGCACGGTGCGGGTGGCCACTGCGGACGTGAACGGTGACGGCGTCGCGGATTACATCGGTGGCGTGGGTCCGGGCGGCGGTTCGCGGTTCGTCGTGTTGGACGGCAAAACCAAGGCGGTCATCAATGATTTCTCCGCGTTTGAGCCGGCATTCACCGGCGGCATCTTCATCGCCGCCGCCGATCTGAACGGGGACGGCAAAGCCGACGTGATCGTGACACCCGACCAAGGCGGTGGCCCGGTCACGGCGGTCTACGACGGCGCGAAACTGACCACCGGATTGAAGCTGGACGCCGCCCAGATAGTTCGCTTCTTCGGCATCGACGACCCGGCCTTCCGGGGTGGTGCCCGCCCCGCCGCCGGGGATGTGACGGGCGATGGCGTGCCGGATCTGATCGTGGCCGCCGGGTTCGGCGGTGGCCCCCGCGTCACGATTTGGGACGGCAAATCCGTGCGGTCCGGTAGCCCGTCCCAGTTGCAAAACTTCTTCGCCTTTGAAACGACTCTTCGCAACGGCACGTTCATCGCTGCCGGTGATATTAACAGTGACGGCGTGGCCGATTTGGCCTTCGGCGGCGGTCCCGGTGGTGCGCCACGAGTGCGAATTTACGACGGGAAACAACTCGCCGCGACAACAAGCTTGAGTTCACTTGATGCCCTACCTGCCACAGCACAAATCACCAACTTCTTTGCCGGGGATACCAGCTCACGCGGCGGCGTTCGGGTGTCACTCAACGACGTAGACGGCGACGGTCGCGCCGACCTCACAACCGGCAGCGGCGACGGCGAAACCCCCCGCGTCCGGGTGTACAAAGCCACCAACCTCCTCACCATCTCCAGCCCCACCCCCGACCAAGACTTCGACCCGTTCAGCGTTAGCGTACCAAGCGGCATCTATGTGGGGTAACCACATACCCGTGGACGACAAGTTGAAGTAGACTCGGCAAAACGTGTAATGCGCAATGTACGACGAACTCGATTCAAAGAGTTGCCAACTTGTTCGAGACACCGCGTCAATGTTCCAAATTTTGGACAAATTATGACGAATCACCTTTCACAGTAGGGGGTGGTTCGTTTAAAGTAATAGCTAAAGAGGGTTACCTTTTACTTATGTGCAAGATGCACTAAGTAGACAAAATTCTGTTGTGACTGAGATCTCAAAGTGTCCGTGAAAGGCAACCGTGTTTCACAGGATGTGCAATACGGTAAAATTGGAAGACACCGCCTAAAATCTTCCATCTTGGAAAACGGTTTTTGACATTGTCTGGAAAGGACATGCCAAACGATAGATTGGGTGAAACATGGACAGCAGCAATCTAGAACTCAGTTTGGATGATACTGCAAAGAGTATGCGTCCTGGCTTGATGTCAGCAACACTTTTATTGAAGATCATCACCATAGTTGAAGCGACAATTTCCGATGTGGCTGAGAAACCAGAAGAAAACCACCTGCCCGCCATTGCACTTACTGGGATTGGCGAAGGAAGCATTCTTAACACTCTTCAGATTGGACCGTGGGCTAGGTCAGCAGCGTTAATTATCTTGAGCGCGGTCCAAACTGGGGAATACAGCAAAGTTCCGCTCAAGTCTCACAGAAAATTGTTAGATTTATCTAACTTAATTTGTGAAAACAACCTTACTGCTAGGTTTCGAGGGTTCGTAGATATTGATGCGGAAATCTCTGCAGACAAACCAATCCCACAGATCAAAAAGAAGCTGATCAAAAGTAAGACGAGAATTTACGGGGAGGTGAAAACTGTTGGCGGCGAGAACCCGACCGTATCTATCCGATTATTTTCAACTGAAAGGCAATTGTTGGTCTCGGTCAATGAAGAGGTCGCAAAAGAGCTTGGCAAAAAACTATATGATTACGTTGGTCTATCTGGCACGGCAACCATTGATTTAATTAGTGGTGAATATGTGAATTTTACAGCCGATGAGGTATTAAAATTCAAAGGTAGGAATTCTGATCCATGCACGGCAATCGACCGTATCGAGACACATTTGCCAGAAATCTGGAAAGGTGTCAACCGAGATGAGTTTCTGAGCGACATTCGTGATGATGAGGAAGCATCGTAATGGGGAAAATATTTGCGGTGGTTTCGATTGACACGGACGCTCTTACATATGCGCACTGCTATAAAGACGATGACAACGCTGATGACAAGCTATTGGGTCTGAAAGTTAGACATTATCTCAAATCCGCGTCCCAAAAAAATACACAAGTCGTCTTGCCAATTGTTGTCCTATCCGAATATCTATGTAGATACGACCAAATAGAATACGATAGGATTATTGCGGAGCTGGACCAAGATTTTATACTTGGCGAATTCAACTATCTAGCTGCGAAAGAATTAGCCATCATGAGAAGAAACAAGCAGCTTCTCAAAGAATCACGACAAAAGACAAATCAACCTAAAAATTCGATTAAATACGACCAGTTCATTGCGGCCATCTCGATTGCGGCAGGGGCCACTCAAATACACACAGGCAATTCTAAAGACTACGACGGTTTAACTGCTGGAAAGTTGAAGATCATTGATATCCGACAACTCATAATGCCAGCGATTCCACAATCGTTGCCAGGCTGCGAATAATGTGAAGCACACAGTCGCTTCGTGACGTTGTAAAATTCTTATTATTACAATTGTTGCATTTCCATCGCTCAATCCTGATCCTGATAGTTCATCAACGACATTCTCCTCTGCATGTTTACTGTGGTGCCAATCGTTCTCCTTCCTCTCGGGTGTACTCCGCTTCGTCGATGCGTTGAAACTGGACGTGGTCGCCGACGCGGAGGGGGAAGTAGCCGTCGGCGACATCGACGATGGTGAGCGGGGTGCGACCGATGATGTTCCACCCACCGGGGCGGGGGAGCGGGTAGATGGCGGTCTGCTTGCCGGTTAAGCCGACGCTACCGGGTTCCACTCGTACCCGAGGGGTGGCCAATCGCGGTACTCCACGTAAAGCTTCGGGCAGGTAGCCCAGGTACGGAAACCCCGGCACGAACCCGATGGCGTAAACCGTGAACTCGGTCGTGGTGTGCAGTGTGATGATTTGCTCAGCAGTTAAGCCGGTCACATCAGCCACATTTGCTAAGTCCAACTGCCGTTCGTAGCAAACGGGTATGACGAGTCGACGGAATGGGGTTGCTATGGCGTGCCGTGGCATTGTCTTCGCCGTGGTCTTCAACCATTCCACGACGACGGGTAACCGGACTTGGTCCGCATCAAAAAACACGCCGACACTCGCATACGCTGGCACCACATCAAACAGCCATGTTGGGTTGCCGGCTCGCACCGTCGCAGCAAACGTCACGGCGGTGGATTCGTCCGCAAAATACACGATTGCCGCTTGATCGCCGAGTGGGGTGATGGTCATAGTGGATGTTGTATTATTTGGAACCGTGAAATCCCTGGGCGTGGCGGGCGTTACAATCACTGAGATGGGACCGGAGCACCTGACGGCGTTGATTAATCGGCACGCGCCGGCCTTGGTGCTGTACGCGCGGCAGTGGTGTGCTGTTCCGGAGGATGTCGTCCAAGGCGCCTTCCTCAAACTCGCTCGGCAACAGACGACACCGGAAAATCTCGTGCCTTGGCTGTACCGCGTGGTGCGGAACGGGGCGATTGACGCCAGCCGCGCCGCCCGACGGCGACAAAAGTACGAGGCTCGCGCCGCGGAGCGTACCCCCGGTTGGTTCCAACCGCCAGACGACCCGACCGGACTCGACGCCCAAGCTGCCGCCGTGGCACTGGCAGAATTACCCCTGGAAATCCGTGAAATCATGGTCGCCCACTTGTGGGGCGGATTGACGTTTGAACAGATTGCGGAGAACGTTGGCGGCTCTCCCAGCACTGCGTACCGCCGATTCGCAACCGGGTTAGAAATGCTCCGCGAACGGCTTGGCGTACCGAAGGCCGCCAAGAAGAAGAACACTGCGAAAACAGAGTAGGTTGTGGCACAATGGTTGACCGCGATTTTGAACCCGACCCGAACCCCCTTTGCACCGGCGACCCGCTGGCCCGCGAACTCGCACGATTGCTGCCCGCACCCGTGACGATGGCGACGACGACGTTGATGTACCAAGCCGGCCGCGCCTCCCGCGATGGCACGATCGCGTTCTGGCAACGACTGTTTGCCGTAGCCTGTCTCAGTGGCGTTGTCGGGGTGTTACTGGTCGGGTTCTATCCAACGACCGCACGGGAACCGCAGGTCGTTGAACGCATCGTGTACCGGAATCAACCAGTGGTGCCGATTGAACTCGCCCCGATGCCGCGAGAGCAAGCGGAAGAATCCTCGCCGGTCTCGCCTTCCGTTGCCCGGTCGAAGGAGTTTACCGAGTACCTGCGGATTCGTGACAGTGTGTTGACAGCGGGCCTTGATGCGTTGCCCAACCCCAAGCCGCAACCGGCTAGCACCGTCACCCCCGCCGAGTTGGAACGCTCGCTCGACTTGCCCCGTGGCGTGCTAACCGCCCCGTACCGCCTCCCTCCCAAGCCACCCGTACTGCCCGACGACGAGTGATTATGATGCCGCGATTTCTAGCATTTCTGATAGTGTTGATGCTCCCCCTCGGCGTGTTCGCACAACCGGACCCAACGCTCGTGAAGAAGTTCACCGTCACCCCGGCCGCCGAACCACGACCAGCGCTCAAGTACACGTTGCTACCCACGCTGCGTGAAAAGACCCCCGGCAACGCGGCGCTGGCATATCCGAGGGCGTTCACGACCCGCCCCGCCGCAAAGATTGGTGATGAAGCCAAGCAGCACGAAACCGCGACGATCAAGTTTGAAGAATCCGCAATTCAAAAGATCAACCTAATGAAGCTGGAGCAGCACCTTCAACCCTATTCCACGCTGTTCCGGGAACTAGATAAAGCGAGCCACTGTGATCGCTGCGAGTGGGAACTATTGCCACCGCGTGGTGGTAACGACGGCATGGGAGTCATCTTGCAAGAACTCTCTCCGGCACGAGACGCGGCGCGGCATTTAGGCTTGAAGGTCAAACTCGAACTCAAGCAAAACCACTACACAGAAGCGGCGAAATGGCTCACCGTCGGGTTCCAAACCGCAAAACACCACGGCGAAGCCGGGGCGTTGATTCAGATGCTCGTCGGCCTTGCGATGGAAAACACCCTCCTGGAACGGGTCGAAGACTGGATCGCCTGCCCCGATTCGCCCAACCTCTATTGGGCACTCACCACACTGCCACGCCCGTTGATTGATTCGCGGATCGGGCTTGAAGGGGAAGCGGTTTTCTTCGATGCCATGATGCCCGAACACTTTGTCATCAGCCAAAAGCCAATGACTGCCGAGCTAGCCAACCGCATCCTGGACGAACGACTGGCGAAAGCCAAGAACCCGGAGAAACAACTCCTTGGACCGGACCCGGACCTGACTAAGCTCTCGAAATTTGTGGCGAAAACCGACCGTGCCGGTTACATCAAGTTCCATTTTGCGAATGCGACGAAAGATCTACTCGCACGCGGCCACACGGGCAAGGAACTGGACGCGATGCCCCAGGCACAAGTTCTTTTGCTGCAAGGTTACGAACACTTTCAGGAGTTACTCGACGATCAACGAAAATACGTGGGTCTGCCCTATTCTGATGCGGAAGTTGAGTTGAAGCGATACCTTGAGAAGCAAAAAAAGATGCACGCCGACAACGAAAATGACGCGGTTCTGGCGTTCTATATGCTGACGCTACCTGCAACGGAAAGGGTCTTTCTCGCCGGCGTCCGCAGCGAACGAAAAGTGGCCGCCCTGCGCGTGATCGAAGCCATCCGCCTGCACAGTGCCACCACCAACGGCCAACTCCCCGCCAAGCTCGCGGACATCACCATCGTCCCCGTCCCCGACGACCCCGTCCGCAACAAACCCTTCGACTACACGACAACCGGCAACACCTTCACCCTGTCCGCCCCCGTCCCCTTTGGCGACGAACCGAGCCGGTACAACGTGTGCAGCTACGCCATCACGCTGAAGGCGAAGTAAGCGAGAGTCATGAGTTTATTGATGGTGCGATTTGCCTTACCTGTGAGACCTTGAACCGAACTGTGCGGCCATGCTCAAAACGAAGACAACAACGAAGCCCAACATCGCGGCTTGGGTCATTGCGTTCATCCCGGACCAGTCTTCACGGTGGTCGCGGAACAGCCAGCCGAACGGGGCCGCAATGCTACCCGCCATGAGCGCGGGTAAAAACAGCGACACAAAACGGGGCAACAACGGCCATTCCCGACAAAGCCGCTTCAAAATCCACCCGAACAAACAGCCCCCAACCATTCCGAGAAGTGCGAGCGGCACGCTTTGATCGAGCGAAACCCGCGAACGGTCCGTCGCGGACTGCATGTGAACCATCGCCCAACTCATGGCCCAGAGACCACCAAGTAGCGCGGAACACGCCGGGAGGTATGCGACGGTTAACGTCATACGAAGCCCTGCCTCGCGGTGATGATGGGCCGCATCTACCCGTTCATCACCGGCATCGGGTCGGCGTGGTAGATGTTGTGGGGGCGGGATTCGGTGTCTTGCCAACTGGCGGATTTGGGGATGCCGAGGGCGGTGTAGATGGTGGCGGCGAAGTTCTCGGGGGTTTGCGGGTCGGTGGCGGGGTAGCCGCCGTTCTTGTCGGACGACCCGAGTACCCGCCCGCCGGTCACCCCGCCGCCCGCAAGGAACACACTTTGCACCGCACCCCAGTGGTCGCGGCCGGGGCCTTTGTACTCCCCGACCAGCGTGCTGATTTTCGGCGTGCGGCCGAACTCGCCCGCCATCACGATGAGCGTCGAATCGAGCAACCCGCGTTCGGCTAGGTCGTCCAGGAGTGCGGACACGCCCCGGTCGGTGGGGGGTAGTAGCTTGTCTTTAAGGTGCGGGAAGGCGTTGCCGTGCGTGTCCCAGGTTTCGTTGTTCCCGAGGTTCACTTGCACGAGATTCACACCCGCTTCGACCAATTGGGCGGCCATGTACAACGACCAGCCGAACGCATTGCGGCCGTAGCGATCCAAGTCGCGTGGATTGGCGTGCTTGAAGTCGAACGCCCGGCGAACCCGCGCATCGGTCAACAGCGACACGGCGTCTTGGCGAGCGTGATTGAACGCCCCCGCATTGGCGGTCGCATCTAACAGGGTGCGTTGCGCGTCGATCGCCTTCAGCACGTCCAGACGCCCGCCGAACCGCGTCGGATCGACGCCGTGGGGCAAGTTCAAATCGGGAATTAAGAAGTCCTGCCGCTTCGCCGTGTACGCTCGTTCCTGGTGGTCGAACTCGAACTCCGGGTACGCCCCGTAAGCTTTCGGCTCGAACAGGGACGCTTCCAGGAACCACGGGTCGCGGTGCCGCCCCATCACCCCGGCGAACTGCCCCGGCATCACCTTGCCGGAGTTGTGAACGATCCGTTCCGGCAGCACGATCGCGGGCGGCAGGTTGTTACGCGGACTGGTGATCGCCGCCGCAATCGCCGCCATGCTAGGGTGGTCAATCGGCTGCGCTTTGTCGCGGATGAACCCCGGCGGCAGGTCCGTCCGCCCGGTGAGCATGATATGGTGACTGGTCCCGTGGTCGTTCGACGAGTGCGTCAGCGAACGGACCATCGACCATTGGTCGGACCGCGCCGCCAACATCGGCAAGTGTTCGCAAATCCGCACGCCAGGGGTACGGGTGGCGATGCTGCCGAACTCCCCGCGAATCGCCTCCGGTGCGTTCGGCTTCGGGTCAAAGCTTTCGTGCTGCGCCAACCCGCCCGACAGGAAAATGTAAATCACCGACTTCGCCGAGTGCGCCGCCCGCCCCGCCGCCCGCAGTTGCGTCAACTCCCCCAGCCCCAAGTTCAACAACCCCACCGCCCCCGCCTGAAGCGCAGTCCGTCGGGTGAGTTTGGGGTGCGAAAGAAAGTGTGACATGCGAATCGCCCTATAAAGCACAGTTGGCAGAGACTCCCACTATCGCCGATCGGGTGTGAGTTCGCAACAGGTTTCAGAGATACTTGCATCCGAAAAGGCCACATGTCGCAAACTACTGACATCGACTTTGTTGTTCGGGAATAGTATTTGTTTTCCTTTTGATTTGGTAGTGGTGGTCAGTGTCTGATCCGCACCGTATTTACGAAATCCGCTGTCTCGTTCACGGGTTCATTTCCTTCAACGACTGGGAACGGGAGATCATTAACCAGCCTGCGTTTCAACGACTTCGTCGAATCCGTCAACTGGCTTGGACCGATTACGTGTACCCTGGTGCTATGCACACGCGATTTGAGCATTCTTTGGGTGTCATGCATATCGCTGGCCAACTTTTTGATAAAGTTAAGCTCCGCTCATTAGAAATTCTGAAATCAGAGTTAGCCTACGACGATCAAGGGTTTGCACGTGATCGTCAGATTGTCCGTTTGGCGGCACTTCTCCACGACACGGGACATGCTCCGTTTTCGCACGCCGGTGAAGACGTCTTCCCTACCAATCCTAAAAATGCGAAGCGGTACAAGCACGAAGAGTACTCGTCTGCGGTTATTCGTTATGAACTCAAAGATGTCATTGAGAGTCATGCGCTCAATCAGAATCTTGAAATCAAGGCCAATGATGTTGCGAGTCTGGTAGACGGAACCTCTGGCGTCGGGAGAAGAGCGTTGTGGCGAGAATTGATTGATAGCCACATGGACGCCGATCGGATGGATTACCTCTTGCGTGACTCACTACACACAGGTGTCGATTACGGCAAATACGACTGGCGGCGGATCCTCAACACGATTCAAGTGATTGAACTTCCTCAAGAAGAAGGAAGTGCGGGCCGTCAAGGATTACGGCTCGGGGTTTCCAAGGGCGGTATTCATGCCGCCGAAGCATTGGTGTTGGCGCGTTACTACATGTTCACTCAGGTTTATTTCCACAAAACGCGAGTTGCCTACGATCACCACATCCGTCACGCACTCAAGGCAATGCTTCCCAACGGCGCGTTCCCTCTTCCGACCCCAGACGGAATTAAAGAGTACATTTTGTGGGATGACTGGCGCGTTCTTGGTCTGTTGGCAAATGGGAAGGGTGAATATCACGGTGATCGACTTCTGAAACGCGACCACTACCGCGAAGTCTACGAAACACCCGAATGTCCCAATGAAGAACACCGAGCAAGACTTGTTGAGGTACACACGAAACTCGGTGACTTGTGTGTTGCAATGGAATCCTCAAAGACTTCGGCCTACAACATAGACGACAAACCCGATATTTCCGTAGTTACTGAGGATACGCTAAAACTGGTGCGACCGCTTTCGCACTATTCCTCAGTCGTGAAGAACCTGAACGCACACAAAATCGAAATTGTTCGACTCTATTCTCGAAGTGAAGACGCGGAGAAAGCCCGAGATCGTGTCGCTGAGCTAAATACAGAACCCCAATCATGAATACTCTCTCGGAAACTCGCAGTTCGATTCTATCTCGAATGGTCGTGAATGCTCCCAACCAGGAACTTGGCCGCACTAAGGTCATGAAACTCTTCTATTTTCTTCAAGAATTGAAGGGCGTTCCTCTCGGGTACGACTTCCGGCTATTTACTTATGGCCCATTCCAGTCTGAGGTACTCAGCGATCTCTCCTCGGCATGTAGTGCGGGTGCGGTTAATGAACAAACAAAGATCTACCCCCGTGGCTATGGTTACTTAATCACACCCGGCACCCATGCCGAACGATTAAGCCGTGAGCTTGAAAATAACGACCGTGAACTCTCGACGAAAGTCGATGAGGTTGTTCAAGAATTCGGAAGCTTCAATGCTGCTGAACTGGAACTGCTTTCGACAATTTCTTTCGTTGATCGAGAGTGGAAACAAGCTGGAACGATGACGGCTGAAGAACAACTGGTCGATCGTGTCCACGAGATTAAACCGCATTTTACGAAGCCAACTATTCTTGAACGAGTTCGTGAAATGGTGACTAAGGGGTGGCTGACCGTCTTCAATCCTTAAACTCCAACGACTCTGTTTTCCCACGTTGGATCACGAACAGGATTGACTCGGTTTGGGAAATTCACAAAAACATTCGGAATTGGGCTAGTTTCGGCGGGCGGGGTTGTTATAGTATCACATTGTGCGGATTGGATCGCTCCTACTGGTCGGCCTGTCTTGGTATCGCTCTTCCGAGTTCACCTCCGACGACGTATTCCAGATCGTTCCACCAGTGTCGCTGTTAGGCCGAGGGTAGTATACCCCCGACTTTTTCGCACACTCGCACGGGTTCGACCCTCTGTCGGACGGTGCGGTCGGTTTCTCATTTGCGGCTGTCCTTCAGTCGCCATAGGTGTTTCTTGATCAAGAAGTTGTATGTCGGCAATCTGGCGTTCGGTACCACGGCGGACGACCTGACCAATCTGTTCGGACAATATGGGCCTGTCACCAGCGCTCAGATCGTCACGGACCGCGAAACGGGCCGCTCCCGCGGCTTCGCATTCGTGGAAATGAGCGACGGCGGCGACGCCGCCATCCAAGCCACAAACGAGTCGGAATTCCAAGGCCGTAACCTCACGGTTAACGAAGCCAAGCCCCGCGAAGACCGTCCTCGCAGCGGCGGCGGTGGCGGCGGCGGTGGTGGTTACGGCAACCGCCGTTAATTCCACCCGACTCTAACGAAACACACGAAGCCTCGGCATCCTTATGCCGGGGCTTTATTCGTTTCGCTTCAAAAGTTTACGCCATCACGCCTTTCACGACTTTGCCGTGAACGTCTGACAGGCGGAACTGGCGGCCTTGGTAGCGGAACGTTAGCTTTTCGTGGTCAATGCCGAGTAGGTGGAGCAACGTCGCTTGGTGGTCGTGGACGTGGACTGGGTCTTTGGTGATGTTCCACGCGAAGTCGTCGGTCTCGCCGACGACGTGGCCACCCTTCACGCCACCGCCCGCCATCCACAGGCTAAAGGCGCGGCCAAAGTGATCGCGGCCGTTGGGCTTCTCGGCGGGGCCTTGGCCGAACGGCGTGCGACCAAATTCGCCGCCCCACACGATCAGCGTGTCCTTCAACAGGCCGCGTTGTTTCAAGTCTTTCACAAGTGCCGCAGAGGGTTGGTCGGTGTCCTTGCACTGCTGTTCGAGTTGCGTGTAGAGGTTGCCGTGCTGGTCCCACCCGCTGTGCATGAGTTGCACGAACCGCGTGCCGCGTTCGATTAGCCGTCGGGCGAGCAAGCAGTTCCGCGCGAAGCTGCCGGGTTCGTGAACTTGCGGGCCGTACAGGTCGAGGACGTGCTTCGGCTCGTCGGTGAAGTCGAGCAGTCCGGGTACGCTTGCCTGCATCTGAAACGCCATTTCGTACTGCGAAATGCGCGTGTCGATCTCGGGGTCGCCGTAGTCCGCGAGGTGTTGGCGGTTCAATTCTTGAATACCGTCGAGCAACTTGCGACGAGCGTCGCGGCTGACACCGTCCGGGTTGTTGAGGTACGGCACCGGGTCGCCGCTGGCGCGGAACCGCACGCCCTGGTACTTGCTCGGCAGGAAGCCGCTGCCCCAGTAGTAATCGAAGAACAGTTGCCCGCAACTGCGGGCTTTGTCCGACGAGGTCATCACGACGAACGCGGGCAGGTTGCTCGCCTCGCACCCCAGCCCATACGCCAGCCACGCGCCCATACTCGGGCGACCCGGCACTTGCGAACCCGTCAGGAAGAACGTGACGCCGGGCGCGTGGTTCACCGCCTCCGTGTGCATCGACCGCACCACGCAGATGTCGTCCGCGACTTCGCCCAGGTGCGGCAGCATGGTGCTAAGTTCGAGACCCGATTGCCCGTACTTTTTGAACGGCTTGATCGCGGGCAACACCGGCCACTTTTTGTAACTGCTCGTCATCGTCGAAAGCCGCGTCGCGCCACGAATGCTTTCGGGCAGGTCTTGGAGTTTGAACTTCTCCATCGTCGGTTTCGGGTCGAACAAATCGACATGGGACGGCGCCCCGCCTTGCCACAGGTAGATCACGTTCTTGGCCTTGGGCGCGAAGTGCGGCAGCCCCGGCAACCCCGGTTGACCCTTCGCGTCCGCCGCCGAAGTCGTGTCCGACTTCAACAACGACGCTAGCGCCGCCATCCCCAACCCGGACGCCGTGCGGCCAAACAACTGCCGCCGCGTGACACGGTCCGCATTGGTTCGCAAAATCGGGTCCATACAAGACTCCCTGTTGAGACGGACAGATCATTTTACACGATTCACCATCTGTTACCAATCACACTGCGGGCAAGTTCACGGGTTTCATGGGGCGGGATGTTTTACTCACAGGAGAGATACTTGCAATTGTGCGACTCGCGCACAGAATGATATGATTTCTTTTACCAACAAGTGGAGCATTGAGATGGCGACAACGATGAAGGAATTCGGGATCGACCGACTCACCCCGGAGCAACGTGTCAGCTTAGCACTTGAGATTTGGGAGAGCTTGGGTGATGAACGGCCAACCGGACGCTTGATGCCGGAACAGGAGGCGACATTGGCCCGTCGGGATGCTGAGTTGGATGCCAATCCGGGCATGGCCTTGACTTGGCAACAAGTCCGGTCCAGTGTGGAGAACGGTCGATGAGCTTTCCGCTCCGGTTCCACCCCGCAGTCCGAAGCGAAACGGATGCTGCGTACCGTTGGTACGAACAACAGCGGGCAGGACTCGGGACCGAATTTCTGGACGAAGTCGAGTCGGTACTCAACGAGATCACGGCGAACCCGGCACGCTACGGATTTGCTGTGGATGACATTCGAGAGGGTCCACTTCCCCGGTTCCCATATGCAATTTATTACCGCGTGAAATCGAATCACATCCGATTGCTAGCAGTCTACCACACTTGGCGTGACTCATCAGTGTGGCAGTCCCGTGTCTGAAAGTTAGGTTAGCCGTGCGGAATTGCTCCAGCCTTAGGGTCATTCGCGGGTGAGGGTTTCGTCGAGGTTGAACAGAGCGAGGCACAGCGAGGACCATGCGGCGTGTTCGGCGGGGTTGAGGGTTTCGTTGCGGGGGGCTTTGCCGATGGCGATGACTTTCTTCGCGGCTTCGGGGTCGTTGCGGTAGACTTCGAGTTGCTGTTGCAGGACTTTGCGTAGCACCCGTTGTTCGTGTTCATTCGGGGACCGCACCAGCACGCGGCGGAAGACGAATGACAACCGGGTGTCACTGTCGGGGGTTTCCTTCAACGCCTTCTCGGCCAGGACGCGGGCGGCTTCGGTCCAGGTGAGGTCGTTGAGCGTGGTCAGCGCGTGGAGTGGTGTGTTGGTGACACTCGGCTTCACGCGGCACGTCTGCCGCGAGGACGCATCGAACATGTTTGCCGGGCCGACGGTGCGACGCCAGAAGGTGTAGATGCTGCGGCGGTACAGGTCGGCGCCACTGGACATCGGGTAGGTAAAATCGCGTTCCTTGGTGATGGCGAGCGGTTCCCAGATGCCTTCGGGTTGGTACGGGTAAACCGGCTTGCCGCCGATACACCGATCGAGCAAGCCGCTGGCTGAAAGCGCGGCGTCACGCAGGAACATCGCCGGCAACCGCATCCGGGGGGCACGGGCGTAGAAGCGATTTTCCGGATCCTTCGCCAACAGGTCCGGCGTGACGCGGCTGGATTGTTTGTAGGTCGCGCTCGTCACAATCAGGCGGTTCAGGGCCTTCATGTCCCACCCGGATTCGCGGAACTCGACGGCCAAGTAGTCGAGCAAATCCTGATGCAGTGGCACTTCACTTTGGGCGCCGAAATCTTCACTGGTCTTGACGAACCCGACGCCAAAGTAGGTTTGCCACATCCTGTTCACCGCCACCCGTGCCGTCAACGGGTGCTCCGGTGTCACAAGCCATTTGGCCAGCCCCAGCCGGTTGCGCGGTGCGTCCTTCGCCATCGGCGGTAGGAACTCTGGTGTGGCGAACGTGACCTTGTCCTTCGGCTTCAGGTACTCGCCGCGATCCAGGATGTGCGTGTCACGCGGCTTGTCTTCGGCCATGACCATGACCTTAGCGATTTCATCGGACCGGAAGTTTTTCATCTCCTCGTCCGTGCGCTGAATGTCCGCGCTCAGCTTCGGCGCAACCTTTTCGTCGAAGGCTTTCTTGGCTTTCGCGTCCTTCTTGACGACGAGTTCCCGCAACTCCTTGTCCGCGAACTTCTCATCCGCCACAACCTTCGCTTCCCAATCTTTCTGGGCTGCTGTGGCGAATGATTTCAGGTCGTCCCGTTTCTTCGTGAGTTCGCCGAGTTTTGCGGTTTGTTCAACAGTGGGCACTTCGAGAAATGGCGGGGAAACGCGGGTTTTTGACGACTGCCGACCGGCCACGCCGTTTTCGCTCAGGTTGTTGAACGCTGCCATCAGGCTGTAAAAATCGCGTTGCGTCACCGGGTCGTACTTGTGGTCGTGGCACTGCGAACACGCCATCGTCAGCCCCAGCCAGTTCGTCGCGGTCACGTCAACGCGGTCGAAGAGGATGTTGAACCGCTGCTCTTCCGGAATTGCGCCGCCTTCGCCGTTCACGAGGTGGTTGCGGTTGAACGCGGTCGCAATCTTTTGGTCCGTGGTCGCGTTCGGCAGCAAGTCCCCGGCCAGTTGCTCGATCGTGAAGCGGTCGAACGGCATGTTCGTGTTCAGCGCTTTCACGACCCAATCCCGCCACACCCACTGAAACGTATCGCCGTCCTGTTGGAAGCCGTTGCTGTCCGCGTACCGGGCGGCGTCCAACCAGGGTAGCGCCATCCGCTCGCCGTAGTGCGGACTCGCCATCAACCGATCGACCACCTTGGCATAAGCATTCGGCGAAGCGTCTTTCACGAACGCATCGGCTTCGTCCGGGGTGGGTGGCAACCCGGTGAGGTCGAACGTCACGCGGCGCAACAGCGTCGGCTTGTCCGCTTCCGGGGATGGTGACAGCCCCTTGTCAGTGAGCTTGGTTCGCAGGAATGCATCAATCGGGTTCGCAATTCCGGATACGGAGGGAACTGCGGAGCGGACCGGCTTTTGGAACGACCAGTGCCCTTCAAACTTGGCCCCTTCCGCGACCCACTGTTTCAAGGTTGCCCGCTGTTCCGGGGTGAGGTGCCGGTTCGACTTGAGCGGCGGCATCACCTTGCTTTTCTCAGTGGAGAAAATGCGCTGGATCAGTTCACTTTCGTCCGGCTTCCCCGGAACGATCAGCCCCTCCGCCTGCTGCCCTTCCAGCGTGTCCAGTCGCACATCGCCTTTGCGTTGGTTCGGGTCTTGGCCGTGGCAAAAGAAGCAGTTCTCCGCCAAAATTGGCCGCACGTCCCGACCATACGACACCGGCTTGCGGCCCTCGGCCAAGCCGGATTGGGCAACGACAACGAGACTGACAACCGTGACGGCAAACCGCGCGATGAGCATGTTCATAGAGACCCTGGCAGGCCTTTTCGGCAGGGGGAGTGCTAGTGTCAATACTATCATATTCATCCCGCTTGTGACATCGGCACGGCCCCCAATCCCGGTCCGTTCAGGATCGCCGTGTTCATGACACCGTTGCGGATAGTGAACACGCCAGGGAACTTGGCATCCCACTCGGCGTTGGCGGCGGGGCAGTATTGGCGGCTGTTCGCTTCAATGGCGGCCACGCCGGGGATGTGTGCGGCGATGCCAGCGCTATGAATCAGCGACGCGCCGGGGCATGTCAGGTCTTGCACACAGCGGAACAGGCCGTACTTCTGGGCTGCGGCGGCCAGCAGTAGCGTTTGCGTTTGCCCCTTACAGGCTTTGAAGGCCACGCCGGTGTAGCCCATCTCGCGGGCCAGTTGCAGACTTTCGAGATCAACCAACGATTCATCAATCACCACCGGCTTCTGCTTCGCAGCGGCATGCATCGTGTTGTGCCGGTTCGCTTTCAAGTCCCGCGCCGTCGGCTGTTCGATGTACTGAACGCGGTTGGAGATCGTCGGCGTCCGTTGCCGCAGCCGCGTGAGGAACAGCGTGAGGTACTCGACGTTCTCACACCGTTCGTTGAAGTCCAGCGAGTAAAACCATTCCGTGACACCGCGTTGTCGTTGGGCTTTATCAACAACAGTATCAACCCGCACGACCCGTTCGACATCCCAGTCCAGGTCGTCGCCGTTGAGTTTGATTTTCAGGTGGGTTAGCCCGTCGCGGACCACCCAATCGCCGAGCGTTTCCGGCAGCCCGTCGTTTAATGGCACCCGGACTTCCGCATTCGTCAGCGGATCGAGCGCCCCGACGAGGTGGTACAGCGGTAAGGAGGGAACCGGCTCCCGCGTGATGTAGCGATCGAGGCGCTCCCCTTTGAATTCTGCGCCGAGGTAGTGCCCGAGGTCGTTGCGCAGCATGTCCGGGCCGTAGATGTGGTAGCAGTTCCGCTGATGGACTTTCCCAAACGCATCGTGCAGGGCAGCATCAAACGGCGACGCCGCGACAAGGATGGCGAGCTTCGGCATCGGTTCCGCGCTGGTCTTCGTAATCTTCGTGGCCACCGGAAAGAACTCCGGCTCCAGCGTGTGCGTGATGTCAATGGGGTGCCCGGCGAGCGTGCAATCGCGGTAAAGGGCCGCCACCTTTTCCGTCATCTGCTTCATCGCCAGCAGCGTATCGTCGTACTTCAACGCCTTCGACGGGTACGCCCAGACGTTGCCCAACGGCATCGACCCGAACCCGGTTGCGACCAAGCCCGCCCCGGTTTCGACCGCGAGGGTGACGTTCAACAGCGTCACCCGGTCCAGCGACACGCCGCCAAACTTGATCGGCGTCCGGTAGAGGAAATCCTCGTAGGACAACTGCACGTCGCGGATTCGGACATCGGTGGGTAGCATCGCCTGGTTCCTGTCACTATGTACACGTCGGGAATGTAAGCTTACAACGAGTATCGCACACCGCGAATGCGGCTTCACGAGTGATTACTGATGATTCCCGATTGGCAACTCCCACCTGGCGTCGATCGCGGGCTTTGGGATTACCTCAATAGCGATGACATGGTGCGCGGGTACGACGCTCAAATGGCCGCGTCCCCCCTTGCCCAAGCCGACATCGCTTTCTGCGATGCCGTGTTTGAACACCCCGGTCGGCTGGTCGATTTAGGCTGTGGAACCGGGCGATTGGCGATTCACTTTGCCCAGCGCGGCTTTGACTGCGTGGGTGTCGATCTTTCGCCCGAGATGCTGGTCCAAGCCGCGATCAACGCCGGGAAAGCGGATGTGGCCGTGAAATGGAAAACGGATAACCTTGTCGAACTGAAGAACCTCACGGACGTGAACTTCGACTACGCCGCGTGTTTATTCAGCACACTTGGCATGGTGCGAGACGCAACCAATCGGGCCAAAGTCGTCCGGCATGTCGCCAGGATTTTGAAGCCGGGTAGTCGGTTCGTACTGCACGTTCACAACCGCTGGTTCCGCGGGCTTGGCTGGAAGCGAGTCGCAACCAACGCCGTCAAAACCGTGTTGAATCAGCCAAGTGCCGGGGATGTGACGATGCCCCAAGCCTACGCCGGCGCCCCGCTCACGTTGCACCATTTCACCCGGCGCGGCGCCAAGCAATTGCTGGTCGAACATGGCTTCCGCATCCTGTGCATCCACGGCATCACCGCCAACGGTGACAGCCGGGAAACCGTTAGTTGGGGCCGCAACGTGACCACCAACTACGGCTACTTGATCGCCGCCGAAAAGGTGTAATCGTTCACAAAATCGCCACGGTGCCGTGAGTGCCATCGACGCGCACCCGTTGCCCCGTGCGGATTTGTTTGGTGATCCCCGGCAACCCGGCGACGGCAGGCAACCCGAACTCCCGCGCCACGATCGCCCCGTGACTGAGAACCCCGCCGGTTTCCATAATCAGCCCCTTCGCGTGGAAGAACAACGGCACCCAGGCGGGGTCAGTCGAAGGGCAAACGAGAATGTACGGTTCGTCCGTCGGCGCTGTTGAAGTTGGTTCGGTCAACACCAGCGCCAACCCTTCCGCACTGCCGACGGAGATCGCAATCCCCTCGAACCTCGTCGCCCCAACAGGCACCGGCTCCGGGCGGCCAATCGCATCCAGCGCATCACTGAACACCACCGCAGGCACTTCGAGACTGAGTTCGAGTTGACGTTGTTTCTTGCGATCCCGAACGACCGCTGTGAAATCCTTTCCGGCGATGAGGGCAGGCAGTTCCGCCGGTTGCAGGTAAAACAGATCCCCGCGCAAACCCGTGGTTCGCCCCAGTTCGACGAGCGATTTGCGAATGACCGCATACCCGCGCATCAGGTCGTTTTTCGCGGATTCGCGCAGCCCCAGGTACACCCGCAAGCGCTCCGCCCACTGCGTGACTGGGCCACGAGATGGCCCGCTGAGTTGTTCATGTTTTTGAGACGGCACGAGCGCTGCAATCCGCGCTGCCACGTCATCAAAATTGATGGTGGGTGAAAAGCCCACGGACGATCGTCCGTGGGCTTTCGGGCCGTGGGTTGGTGTTTCGCTCCAGCGCGGTTGCGCCAACTCCATCTCATTCT
>JAYSXU010000250.1:0-1755 GCA_043716965.1 Fimbriiglobus sp. | reverse complement strand
CGCTGCGATACCGTGTCACCGTGACCGGGCGTGACACCGCGTTGACACTGCCGGGGCCGTACCTGATTTTGCCGAACCACACGGCTTATGCGGACCCGCCGAACATCCTGACCCACCTCTGGCTGGCGTTCCGGATGCGACCAATGTTGCTCGAAACGAACTTCCAAAATCCACTCCTGGCGCCGTTCGGATACCTGTTGAACGCGATCAAAGTGCCGGACATTACCAGCGCCAGCGTGGAAGCCCGCCAGCGTGCCGAAGCCGCCGTCGGCACCGCGATTGATGCGTTGAAGGCCGGGGACAACGTGATCCTGTGGCCGTCCGGGCGCCTGTCGCGGGATGGGTCGGAGCACCTTGGCGGAGCGCGGTCGGTGTCGGACATCTTGACGGCGGTGCCGAACGTCACCGTGGTGTTGGTCCGCACGCGGGGCTTGTGGGGAAGCAGTTTCAGTTGGGCGGATGCGACGAAACCGAACCTGATGAACACCCTGTTTCTCGGGGCGTGGCAACTCCTGTCGAACCTGATTTTCTTCATGCCGCGCCGACGACTGACGATGACGTTGGAAGCCTTCACGGCAGACAACCGACCCGGTACGTGCCGCGACACGATCAACCCGTGGCTGGAAGCGTGGTACAACGCCGATGTCCCGGCGGAACCGCCGACGTTCGTGCCGTACCACTTCGCCTTCGGCGCGCGGACCCACGACTACCCACCACCCGTGAAGGGGCGCGGCCTCGATTTGTCTACCATCAAACCCGCCACGAAATTAGGCGTGACGGAGATTCTGGCGGAGAAGTTGAAACGGCAATTGACGGAGGATGAAAATCGCCCCGAACGCACCTTCCTCGAACTCGGGATCGACAGCCTCGATAGCATGGAAATCACGCTCGACATCGAACGCCGGTTTGGGTTTACCGGCTCGACGATGCCCGCGACCATCGGCGAACTGTGGGCTTTGGCCGAAGGACAAGTTGAAAAAGGCGAGACGGTTCCGCCCCCCGAAAAGTGGTTCACGCCGCCAACCGGAACGATGGAAATCAAGCTTCTCGGGGAGACGATTCCGGAGGCGATTCTCAACCGGATTTTGCAGAACCCGAAGGACATCGCGGTGTGCGACGACATCGCCGGGGTGATGACCTACGAACGGCTGTTGCTCGGCGCCACGGTGCTGGCGCAACGGTTCGCGGCGATCCCGGAAAAGAACGTCGGCCTGATGTTGCCCGCATCAGTTGCCGGAATCACGTCCCTGATTGCGTTGCACTTGGCAGGGAAGTTGCCGGTCATTTTGAACTGGACGACGGGCCCGGCCAACATGGAACACGCGGTCAAGTTGTTGGGCGTCAAGTGCGTCATCACATCGCGCAAGTTTGTTGATCGGGCGCAAGTCACCGTGCCGGGTGCGGAGTTTTTCTACCTCGAAGACGTTCGCGCCACGGTCACGAAGTGGGAGAAGCTTCGCCGTCTGGTGGCCGTGACTTACTTCCGGGGTTCGCTGGTCCGGGGGTTGCTCAACAAATTGAACCGCGACCCGCATCAACCGGCGGTCGTGCTGTTCACATCGGGTTCGGAAAAAGCGCCGAAAGCGGTGCCGCTCACGCACGCCAACGTTCTGGGTGACCTGCGCGGGGCGTTGCCGTTGTTGGGTCTGGACCGTACTCACAGCGGGTTGGTGTTCTTGCCGCTCTTCCACAGCTTCGGCCACACCGTGACGGGATTGCTACCGCTCCTGTCCGGTGTGAAAGCGGTCTATCACC
>JAYSXU010000249.1:0-1756 GCA_043716965.1 Fimbriiglobus sp. | reverse complement strand
GTTCCCCATTGCGTCGCCGGGGGACTTTGAATCGGTGCAGGCGATCGCGCGCCAAGTTCAAGGGCCGATCATTTGCGGCCTCGCCCGGTGCAACCCGGCGGACATCGACAAGGCGGCGGCGGCGGTGAAGGATTCGCACCGGCCTCGGGTTCACGTCTTCTTGGCGACCAGCGCGATTCACCGGGAATTTAAGCTGCGAATGACCCCCGCCGAAGTGGTGGCCCGTGCCGTCGAAAGCGTGAAGCGGGCCAAGGCACTGATTGACGACGTGGAATTCTCCCCGGAAGACGCGGCCCGAACCGAACTCGATTTCCTGGTCGAAGTGGTCGAAAAAGCGATCGAAGCCGGGGCGACGACGCTGAACATTCCGGACACCGTGGGCTACGCGGTCCCGTCCCATTACGCGGGTGTCATTCGCCACCTAAAGAAGCACGTGCGCGGCATCGACAGCGTCGTCATCAGCGTGCATTGCCACGACGACCTGGGGATGGCCACCGCGAACACCTTGGCGGCGCTGGGCGAAGGCGCGCGGCAAGTCGAATGCACCATCAACGGCATCGGCGAACGGGCGGGCAACACGGCACTCGAAGAAGTCGTCATGGCGCTGCGAACCCGACAAGATTTCTTCGGGTTATATACCAGCATTAACACCAAACTGCTTCAGCCGATCAGCCGGAAGTTGTCGCACGTGACCGGGATGCAGGTGCAACGCAACAAGGCCATCGTCGGGGCGAATGCGTTCGCCCACGAAGCGGGCATTCACCAAGACGGCATGTTGAAAGATCGCAGCACTTACGAAATTATGAAGCCCGAAGACGTCGGCATCCCACGGACCGAACTCGTGTTGGGCAAGCACAGCGGTCGGGCGGCGTTGCGGCAACGGATTCAGGATTTGAACTACCACCTGACGGACGACCAACTCAACAAGGTGTTCGACAAATTCAAGCTGCTAGCTGACCGCAAAAAAGACATCTACGACGCGGACATCGAAGCCCTGGCCGAAGAGCAACTGCAATCGTCCGCACAAAAGCTGTACACGCTGCAAGCCTTCACGTGCAACGCCGGCACTGGGACGCTGCCGAGCGCGGCGGTTTGCTTGTGGCGTAGCGACGGCACGATTTTGAAAGACGCCGCGACTGGCGACGGCCCCGTGGATGCTGTCTTCAAAACACTCGACCGCATCACCGGCATGGCGGTGAAGTTAGTCGATTACCGGATTCGTGCCGTTACCGTCGGGACCGACGCCCAAGGGGAAGCCTACGTCGAGGCCGAACACCTCGGGAAGCAAGTCCACGCCCGCGCCGTTTCGACCGACATCGTCGAAGCCAGCGCTCTGGCGTACTTGGATGTCATCAACCGCATGGTCTCCCGCGATCTCCGTGATCGGCTCAAGCCCACAGATGACGTGCCGCCCGAAGTCATGCCACCGACGACGTGATTCGGATTTCAGGACATACCGACAGATCAATCTGGTAATCTCAGGCAGTCGTTTTTTGAGGAGAGCCAAGCCATGATTTCACCGCATCGGTCGCTACCAATCGGCACCGTTGATTACCCCGATTCCGACGGCAAACCGATGGCCGAAAACACCAAACAGGCCGAGTGGATCGTCACGATTATGGGCAACCTCGACGCCCAATTTCGGGACGACCCGAACGTGTTCGTGGCGATAGATAACTTCATCTACGCTGTTGAGGGCGATAACAAAGCCGTCACGGCCCCGGACGTCTACATCGCGTTCGGACGCCCCAAGGGC
>JAYSXU010000248.1:0-5162 GCA_043716965.1 Fimbriiglobus sp. | reverse complement strand
AAACCAGTATGACTTCAATCAGATGAAAGCGCAATAGGGATATTTAAGATGCTCTAACCGTACCAGGGGCGTGTAGTGCGTCGGACAATGGCCGAGGGTGGAACCGAGGAGTCACAATCATGACCGATGCGGTTCGTTACATGAAGATCGTGGAATGGTCCGACGCGGACAATGCGTTCGTGGGGCAGTGTCCGGGCGTGATCGGTCCGTGTTGCCACGGGCAGGACGAAGCGGACGTGTACCGGGAACTATGTCAGATCGTCGAAGAATGGGTTAATCTGATGCAACAAGATGGGCGACCGCTGCCACCATCAACAATAGGACGGAATGTTGCGGGTCGGATTGCCGCACCTTAACCCGGAAAATTTCCAGCTACGGGTGGGGTGGGAGGCGCTTCTTCCAACAAACGGTTGGTTCGCGTCGTCACAACGCTCTCATCTCACCACTGCGTTGAAAAATCGCTCAATGGCTATGCCTCAGATCAATCAACCGTTTTTGTAGCACCATGAGCCACGTCGGTGGGGGTGGCAATGAAGTAGTAGTCGGGGCCGGTGTTCCAGTTGTCGCAGAATTCCTCCAGCGTGTAGGGCCGTTCTTGGGCGGTCCACCGGCTCATCGTCGAGAGTTCGTATCCGAACGACTGCGTAATCAGGCTGTAGAGTTCGAGCGGGGTAACACCGTATTGGCCGGTGGAATTTTTACCCGCCTCGAAAACGATAACCGGATGCCAGCGCTTGATGGTTTGCATCGCTCCCTTGATCGCGTGGTACTCGCCGCCTTCGATATCAATCTTGATGAATGCGATGGGTTGCTCAATTGAGACCACGTCATCCAAGGTGACGACTTTCACCCGAATGGTAGTGACTTGGGGGTCCGGGCGGTCGTAAACGCGCCGTCGAAGTCCACTGTAGGCAGGGTCATTTTCGACGTGCTGAAACTCGGCTTCGCCATTGCTATCGCTTACTGCCACTTGATGGACTCTCACCCCAGGGAACCGCACGCGAAGTTCCGCCGCAAGATGGGGCAGTGCCTCAAACGCATGGTGTGTTCCGGTCGGGGCAATCGCAACCAGGTGCTGGAGAATGGCCCCGACGTGTGCCCCGACATCAATCCCGCTCGCATCTGGCCGTAGAACTCGTCTCATCACCTCGACCGTTTGCCGGTCGTATGCGTCGCTCTGGTCAGTTATCACGGTAGACCGATTTGCCGCAGACCGACCCTGCACGCGGTTCAAGATTCGATGGAATCGTGTGCCTCGGAGCCTACTTTTAAGCCACTCCACTCGCATAATCTCCGCCCTCCGCCGGACAACTGACCGCACCTGATGTGGGTGCAACCTGCAACAGACTACGAATCATACGACGACTTTCTTTGTCAGTCGAATTATCTGCACTTCAGAATCAGAACGAGGTTCGGTTCTGTTGACCGCCCAGCCGAACTGAGAATGAATCTTTTTCTCTCACCCGTTCTTCGCGGCGACTCGCCCCATTGCGCTGGCTCGGGCGAGGGCTTTGTCGCGGTTGGTGCGTTCGATGCTGTTGGTCAGGGGGAGGGTTTCGGCGGCGTGCTTGGCTTCTTCGGCTTTGGCGGGGGTTAGGTCGGTGGACTTGATCGCTTTGGCAGTCAGGACGGTGACGGTGTTGGTGCGGACCTGGGCGAACCCGCCGTCGATGTAGTAGCGGACGGTGGTGTTGCCGACGGTGTAGCGGAACTCGCCCGGCCCGAGTTGGCCGACGAACGCGGCGTGGTCGCGCTGGATGCCGATTTCGCCGTCGAACAGCGGGAGGACGACGAAGTCCGCGTGCTCGTCGAGGACCGCCTTCTCGGGGGTCACGACGATCACTTGGATTTTGCTGGTCGGCGTTGCCATGAATCTCTTCCCGGACGTTGCTAACTAAATCAAAACCGTTTTACCACAGAGACACAGAGTCACAGAGAAATCCAAAACGTATTTTTTTTTCTTCTCTGTGACTCTGTGTCTCTGTGGTAAAAAACTCTTATCTCGTTACTGCCCGACGGCGGACTTCTTCGCGGCTTCTTCGGCTTCTTCGATGGTGCCGACGTACATAAACGCGGACTCGGGCAGGTGGTCGTAGGTGCCGTCGCAGATTCCCTTGAAGCTGCGGATCGTGTCTTCCAGCGTGGTGAAGTTGCCACCCTTGCCGGTGAACGCCTCGGCCACGAAGAACGGCTGCGACAGGAACCGCTCGATGCGGCGGGCGCGGCTCACGACTTGTTTGTCTTCTTCGCTCAATTCATCGACGCCCAGAATGGCGATGATGTCCTGGAGTTCCCGGTACCGTTGCAGAATCCGCTTCACCCGGTCCGCGACGGTGAAGTGTTCGACGCCGACGTATTGCGGGTCGAGCAACCGGCTGTTGGACGCGAGCGGGTCGATGGCGGGGTAAATCCCCTTTTCCGAAATCGCCCGGTCCAGATAGATGAACGCATCCAGGTGCTGGAACGTGTTGGCCGGGGCGGGGTCGGTGGGGTCGTCGGCGGGGACGTACACGGCTTGCACGGACGTGATTGCACCCTTCGTTGTGGAGGTAATCCGTTCTTGCAGTTCGCCCATTTCGGTGGCCAGCGTCGGTTGGTAACCCACGGCGGACGGCATCCGGCCTAGCAGCGCGGACACTTCGGACCCGGCTTGGCTGAAGCGGAAAATGTTGTCCACGAAGAACAGCGTTTCCGTTCCGGTGCTGTCCCGGAACCACTCGGCCATCGTCAGGGCCGACAAAGCGACCCGCATTCGGGCGCCCGGCGGTTCGTTCATCTGGCCGAACACCATCGCGGTGTTCTCGATCACCGACGGGGCGTCGGCTTCCGCACTGGTCTTGGTTTCTTGCATTTCGAGCCAGAGGTCGTTCCCCTCGCGGGTCCGCTCCCCCACGCCCGCGAACACCGAGTAGCCTTTGTAAATCTTGGCAATCCGCGTGATGAGTTCTTGCAGAATCACCGTCTTGCCCAGCCCGGCCCCGCCGAACAGCCCGGCCTTACCACCCCGCGCCAGCGGCGTCAGCAGGTCGATCACCTTGATGCCGGTGACCAGCACTTCGGCCTTGGGGGACAGTTCGTCGAACCGCGGCGGTTCGCGGTGAATCGAGCGGCGTTCTTTGTTCGACAGCGGTTTGCCGCCGTCAATCGGCTCGCCGAGCAGGTTGAACACGCGGCTCAGGGTTTCCATGCCGACGGGCACCGAGACGGGCGAACCCGTGTCGGCGGCGAGCATCCCCCGCACGAGGCCGTCGGTGTTGCCGAGTGCCACGCAGCGAACCCGGTTGCCGCCGAGGTGCTGTTGCACTTCGCCGGTGAGGTTGATTTTCACACGGCCTTTGATCGCGGACTCGATCTTGAGGGCGTTGTAAATTTCCGGCAGGTGGCCTTCTTCAAATTCGACGTCGAACGTCGAGCCGATGATCTGCACAATTCTGCCGGGCTTGGATGCGGTCGCTACCATCAGTTGCTCCGTTACGTCGGGGCCGGTGTCTTAGACCGAGCCGTGGATTCATCAAGCGTGTTTGAGGACCAGAAAGCTCAAGTGGTGGGCGGCGTGGACTCGGTGTAATTCGGTAAGCTTGTCTTTGGGTTGGACGCCGAACAGCGGCGACGGATGCATCGGTCCGTTCCAACTCAGCCAGCGGGCCACGGCGGTTTTGTAGGCTTCCACAGCCTTGGCCGGATCGCCGCCGGGTGCGGGGATCGACTGCGGAGCGGTCGAAGCACCGGCGGGCATCTCGTTCTTTCGGATGACCTTGTCGAGCATCCCCTGGGC
Organism: Fimbriiglobus sp.; assembly: GCA_043716965.1. GTDB lineage: Bacteria > Planctomycetota > Planctomycetia > Gemmatales > Gemmataceae > Fimbriiglobus. The sequence continues at coordinate 1,387 of JAYSXU010000248.1, read as the reverse complement.
AACCGTGTTCTTCAACGCCAAGAAGATCGGCTTGAGGAACAACGGCAGTGGCGGGTAGCCGTCGAGCGGGTACGTCAACCACGCCGTGAGGTGCCCACACACTTGGGCCAAGTCCCACTTGCCAGCGGGGTCGTACCCGCCCGCGTGCAATCGCTCGGCATCGGTGACGGCGTCGTCTAGGGCCGTCATGTTCAGCGTGCGGCGGGTGGGCATGTTATTTCAACGCCTCGGACCCGGCGATGAGTTCGCTGATTTCCTTCGTGATGTTCGCTTGGCGGGTCCGGTTGTAAAGCCGGGTCACGCCCTTAATCAGGTCGCCCGCGTTTTCCGTGGCCGCTTTCATGGCAACCCGGCGGGCGATTTGCTCGCTCACTGCTGCATCCAGGAAGCACTTGAACAGTCGCACTTTGAGGGCCACCGGCACCAACTCGCCCAGAATGTCCGCAGCGCTCGGCATGAAGTCGTAATCAACGGGTGCGGCTTTCTCGACCACCGCCGTGCTTTTCTTCGTCGTCTCCACGGTCACGGACGACAACGGCAACAGTGTTTCGACGACCGGGTACTGCTTCGAGATCGACTTAAACTTCTGGTAGACCACGACAACCTGATCGACCTGACCGCTGACAAACAGGTCGATGTACCGGCTGGCCAGGGCATCGACTTCCTCGAACTTCGGCTTGTCCTCGAAGTTCGTGTAGCTGTGGGTCGTCGGGATTTGTTGGAACTTAAAGTAGTTGATGCCGCGCTTGCCGGACACTTCGAGATCGAACGGCATCTTGTCCGCCCGGAGTTGGCGAATCTTCGGCATGGCTTCACGCAAAATGCCGCCGTTGTACCCGCCACACAGCCCGCGATTCGCCGTGATGACAAGGTAAAGCACCCGTTTCACGTCCGGTCGCTGGGCCAACAACGGGTGGGTCACGTCACCAGCATTTTGACTGAGGTCCGCAGCGAGTTCAGCGATCTTGCGGGTGTAAGCGTCCGCTTCCATCGCCCGGTCGAGCGCCTTCTTGAAGCGCGCGGTGGCGATGAGTTCCATCGTCTTCGTGATCTTGCGGATGTTCCGAATCGCCTTGCGGCGACGGACCAGGGAACGCAGGTTAGGCATCGTGTCCTCGTGTTCGCGGTTCTGCGAATGTCACAACCGGCTATTAAAACAGAACCGGCTTGCCGAGCTTGCGTCGAATCACCGTGAACTGTCCGGCGTGTTGGATCGTGTGGTTCGCCACGAACAACAACACGTGGGCCAAGGTCGGCCCGGCCCAGCGCATCTTTTCGGACGACGGTCGATCCAGGTCGGCATCGGTCAACTTTGCCACAGCCGCAATCGTGACGGCTCGCACTTCGTTGAGCAATTTCAGGTAACCGTCTTTGGTCAGGAAGCCTT
>JAYSXU010000247.1:0-5164 GCA_043716965.1 Fimbriiglobus sp. | reverse complement strand
CCCAACTTCTTCGCCGCAACGTACATGATGATTCCACCGGGTGCGCGAACTGCCGTCAAAGGCACACAAGACGTGCAAGGCATTGAATCGACGTTCCGAGACATTGTGCTTGGCTTTCGCTCCAGCGACGTGGTGCGAATCTGCTCCCGCAATCCTGGGGCGGTCGATTTCAAGGTCAAAGGTCTCCGGGACTGGGACCAGAAGACGACACAGATTAGTTGCACGTTATCAGCAACGCTCATCACACCGGAAGGGGATTTCAATCTGGTCGTTCCCATGCGGGCTGATGTCAATGACAAAAAGCAACGCGCTTGGCAAATTGTGCCGTCAGGCGATGGATTCATCAAGGAAGGACGCAATCTCACACCCTACGGATGGCAGTTGGATTACATCGAGTATACCGGCAAAACGTTCGCCTTTCAGTTCATGAACACACTCGGTAAAGAAGGTGGCCAACTGGTCGCTTACCACGGCTTTATCCTGCCCGGAACGTCGCCGATTGAATCGCAGAAAATGTACCAAGAGATTGCCAGCACCGTCCAGCCGCGCGCGGCCGCGATGGGAGTGATCTCGGGCATCATGCCGGAACCCGCAGGCGCGATGACGCAGTTGCACACGCAAATCTTCGCCAAGCCGGACGGCAAGCCGCCGGAAGGCTTGGACCTGGAAAAGTTCAAATTTTGCTGGAAGACGCCGCAACATATCGTGCCACCGGGTACATCGTTGAAGTCGAACCCCGACACCAATTCCGTGCTGCGGATCGACGGATCGAAAGTGGAACTGGTAGTGCCGGTGGAATTCATAACCTCCAATGAAGGGCAACAACCCCCTACCGCCCGAGGGAAAATCGTTTTGGGACTACCAAAAGACGCGGAAGCGGCTCTGCTTGCCGATTTGGCCAAACGGAAAGAATCCGCCGCGACAGCACCCAAGACAGACCGATACCCCGAAGAGTTCAAAGAAGCAAAACTACCACCGTGGCGGATCACGCGAATTATCTCCGACCTGAAGCCGGTAGCCGTTGAACAGCCAACACGGGAAGGCCCCGGTTCACCGCCTGGTGCGCACTAATCGTCTAGTACGAACGGGCCACGGCTTTACGATTCTTCAAATTGTCTGATGTTGTCGGCACTTGTCGGGGTGCGGTTAGCTAAAATAGAAGTGCCTATTGAAGCCAACTGCCCGACGAGATGAACAATGTTCCAGCAAAGCGGGTTTAGCCCGATTGAAGATGCTCTCGCCGAACTCCGGGCCGGACGGATGATTGTTCTCGTCGATGACGAACAGCGGGAAAACGAAGGGGACCTCGTGATGGCAGCCGAGGCGATCACGCCAACTGCTGTCAATTTCATGATCCGCGAAGCCTGCGGGCGGCTTTGCGTTTCCATGAGCAAGCCGGTTGCGGATCAACTCGGTCTCGAATTGTTACCCGGTCTTCAACTCGATCCCAGTGCCACGCCGTTTACACGCAATTTTGACGCTCGAACTGGCATCTCCACGGGCATTTCGGCGCAGGATCGCTGTCGAACAATCCAAGTCTGTGCGAACCCCAGCAGCGTGTCGAACGATCTCGTCCGGGACAAAGGCCACATGGACGGCTTGATCGCCCGCAACGGGGGCGTGCTGGTCCGAGCTGGGCATACTGAAGGGGTTGTTGATCTCTGCCGGATGGCAGGCTTTCGGGAAGTCGGTGTGCTGTGCGAAATCCTTAACGAAGACGGCACGATGGCCCGGTTGCCGGACTTGCGGGAGTATTGCAACAAGTACAAGCTCACGATGTGCAGTATTGCCGACCTCATCGAGTACCGTCGCCGGAAGGAAAAGCTGGTCAAGCGAGAGATTGCCCTGAAGTTGCCCACCGATTACGGCACCTTCGATCTGTTTGCGTATTCCTCGTTCGTCGATTCCGATCTTCACCTCGCGTTGAGTTTGGGTGGCATCGGCTTGGAATCAACAATCGGCGCCGTTGTGCCCCAAGAGGAACCCGTGCTGGTGCGGATGCACTCCGAGTGCCTGACGGGTGACGTGCTTCACAGCCAGAAATGCGATTGCGGGCCGCAACTGGACTACGCGATGAAGCAAATCGCCGATGTCGGCCGTGGGGTCATTGTGTACATGCGACAGGAAGGGCGCGGCATTGGGTTGTTGAACAAACTAAAAGCCTACAAGTTACAGCAAGACGAGGGACTGGATACCGTCGAAGCCAACCGCCGCCTCGGTTTCGCCGCCGACTTGCGGCACTTCGGCATCGGTGCCCAAATTCTCCACGACCTCGGCGTCCGACAAATCCGCCTCCTGACGAACAACCCGCGTAAAGTGATCGGCCTGGACGGGCACGGCCTGAAGATCGTCGAACGCATCCCCATTCAAATGCAACCCGGCGAACATAACGCCAGCTACCTCCGCACCAAACGCGAGAAGCTTGGCCACCTGCTCGACGAGCAGGTGGCCACTGACGGGCAGTGAGTTTCGCCGTTCCTCATAAGATCGGCGGATAACCCAGACTGCGGCGGATGATGGTGATTTGCCCCAAGTGCATGGCCGTGTGAAGCCCCATAAATAATGCCGCTTCACCACGACTACTGAATAGCGGGCTTGGCACGACGGGTGGTTCTTGCAACTTGGTTAGGTCGGCGACTAAGACGGTAGCGATCAGTTTCGCCCGGTGTGCGTCGAATAACTTCACCAATTCAATCGGGTCGCCAAACCCAGACTGAGTGTTCGCGGACGCTTTCGTGGTCGCAAACTTCGCTTCAAACTCTGCGGGAAGTGAAGGCAATTCAGTCACACCCAGGCCGACGAGCGACCGGCGATCCGTGAGGGTCAAGTGCCCGATGATCCAGGCCGCACAGTTAACGCCGGGACTGGGTTGGTGTTCAAAATCACTCGGCTTCAAATCATCGACGTAGCGATGAAACAGCATCGTGGACGCCTTCAAACTGTATGCGATTGCGCCGTTCGGCGTGGTGAACATTTCTGAGTCTCTCTTTGTGCGTAGGATGCCATCACAGCCGTGGTCCGGCAGCAACAACATCGGGGCCAGCCATCGTTGCGTACTGCTCAAAGTTTTTGAGGAACAGTCCCACCAACGTCTTCGCCGTGGTATCGTATTCCAGCTTATCAGGCCACATGTTGCGCGGGAGTAACACTTCGCTGGAGACGTTCGGGCACGCGGTCACTACTTCAAACCCGAAGTGGTGATCCACCACCGTCGGGGCGTCGGCTAACTCCCCGGAATGAATGGCGTCAATGATGGCGCGGGTAATCGCCAGCTTCATCCGCTTGCCGTTTTCGTAACTCCCGCCGCTCCAGCCGGTGTTCACCAACCACACATTCGCCTTGTGCTTTTGCAGTTTCTCGGCGAGCAGCTCCGCGTACTTGGCGGGGTGCCAAACCAAGAACGGCCCGCCGAAACACGGGCTAAACGTCGCACCCGGCTCCGTCACTTCCACTTCAGTCCCCGCAATTTTGGCCGTGTAACCGCTGATGAAGTGGTACATCGCTTGATGTGGCGTGAGCTTGGCCACGGGCGGGAAGACCCCGAACGCATCGCACGTCAGGAAGATCACGTCCTTCGGGTGACCGGCCATGCACGGAATTTTGGCGTTTTTGATGTACTCGATCGGGTACGCTCCGCGAGTATTTTGGGTAATGCTGGCGTCGTGGAAGTCCACGTAGTTATCTTCAAGCAGCACCACGTTTTCTAGCACGGAGCCGTAGTGTAGTGCGTTGTAAATGTCCGGCTCCGACTCCGCCGATAGGTCGATCGTTTTGGCGTAACACCCGCCTTCGATGTTGAAGATGCCGGTGTCACTCCAGCAGTGTTCATCATCCCCAATGAGCAACCGTTTCGGGTCAGCCGAGAGCGTGGTCTTCCCGGTGCCGGACAGCCCGAAGAGGATCGACGTTTTGCCGTCATGGGACGTGGTTGCGGAGCAGTGCATACTCAGGATGCCGGCCTTGGGCATCAGGTAGTTCATGATTGTGAACACGCCCTTCTTCATTTCGCCGGCGTATTCGGAACCAAGGATCACGAGTTCCTTGTCTTCAAAGCTCAGGTCGATGCTCGTCTTTGAGGTCATGCCGCTCGTCAGGCGGTTCGCAGGGAACTCGCCGGCGTTGGTGATGACGAAGTCCGGCGTCCCGAAGTTGGCGAGTTCGTCCTTGGTCGGGCGGATCAGCATGACGTGCATGAACAGCGCGTGATAGGGCCGCGAACAAATGACGCGCACTTTGAGCCGGTTTTGCGGATCCCACCCGGCGAAGCCATCGAAGACATAAATTCGCGGCCGCGTGTTGAGGTAGTCGCGGGCGCGTTCTCGGTTGATGAGGAAACTGGACCGATCGAGCGGGATGTTGACGGCACCCCACCAAACATCGTCCTGCGAGTCGGGGTGCTGAACGACTCGCTTGTCTTTGGGCGACCGCCCAGTCTTATCACCCGAATACGCAACAAGGGCGCCTTGCGAGGCGATGCGGGCCTTGTCCGAACGGAGCGCGTCTTCGTACAACTCGGCGGGCGACGGGTTGTGGCGGATGTCCGCAACGGTGATGTCGTATTCTTTGAGCGAAATTCCTGGCATAAATCAACCCACTAACCTGAGCAAATAACGAGAGGTTACCGCTCAGGTTAGCGGGTTTGAAAGGAAGTGAGTAGCCGTGTGAGTCTTGAGCGTTCCTTAACGAATTTCGCCCGCATCCGGATCAATCCATTCGCGGGACACAAAATCCGGGTCGAGGCGGTCAAAGTCGCGGTCGATGGTTAACAACCGCGTCCCGGTCGCTGCAGCGGTGGCCGCGATCCACAAATCGTTCTTTCCCAATACATGGCCACGGCTTTGAAAGTGAGAGTCGATGACGGCATACCTGTCGATGATAACCGGGTCGTGGATCGTCACGGTTTTGAAGTAACCCAGGCAAAATTCCATCTGGTCCAACTTCGCTTGGCCCCAACCGTACAGAAGTGCTAACGACCGAAGTTCGCCCACAGTCACAACCGAGATGAGTGGCCGTGGATGAGTGGCAAGCAAATCGTACCGGCCTCGAATCCAAACCCAAAGATCGCTGCCCCGAACGAAGTGAACCAACACGTTCGTGTCCAGCAGGTAGGGGACAACTGGCGTCATCAGGACAGTCTCTCCAATGCTGCTCGAATCTCTTCGTC
>JAYSXU010000246.1:0-15685 GCA_043716965.1 Fimbriiglobus sp. | reverse complement strand
TTTCAAGTTTTCGCACTGGCGGTTTGCTTCTTCCGGACCGACACCGATGGCGAGTGCGGTGATCGTGGCTTGCTCGCGGAACTTCTTGTGCAGCGTTTCAACCACGTGAAGAGTTGCAACGGACGTTTCAGAATCGGGCTTGTAGAAGACGAGCACGGCGGGTTTGTTGCGCACTGCCGATAGACGAAATTGTCCTGCGGCATTGACAAACGGTACGACGAAATCCGGCGCCGGTTGACCGAGCCGTGGCGGCTCAGTCCGTGCGAGTTCAGGCTGACGCAGAGAGGAAATCGGCGGTGCTTCCCCCCGTGCCGCCGCCGCATACCGCCGTCGCATCGCTTCGACGGCTTCTCGAAAACCGGCTTGCGGATGATCTTTCAGAAAGGCGTCGATCTTCACCAATCGGGCTTGGAACTCCACAACTGCCGTCTTCTTCACCAACAGTGGCCGTAACTCCGTTGACAGAGCGTAGGCCATCTCCGCCTCACGCCGGACGTCCAGATACCGGGCACCTGTGTAGCGGGTAGACGGTTGCAATTCGTACTTCACTTCGATCCAGCCGATGACCGCGTTGCCCTGTCGTTTTTCGATCTTCCGCTCCACGGTGCAGGCGTACCCATCGGAGGAGTTCGTCAAGATGCGGTCCGTGCGTTTCCAACCCGTGACCGAAACTTCGGGACGATCCCAGGCGTCCGTTTGTTGAACCGCATTCACTTCAACACAGCGGCCGCCATTCCACAGTGCCTCCCCTTTCGCGGTCCAGATCACCGGGGGCCGATTGCGATCCGGCATTTCCCACGTTGTGCCCACCGTCGCGGGTTTAGTCGGCAGCGGCACGAACAGACCGATTTCGAGATCGGGCGGCGTGTCGATTGACAGCGGAGCAAGGGGTTTCGCATCCGTCCCTGGTCCGATGGGGATCGGCGGAGGGCCAGGAGTTGGGTTCAGGGCCAACACCCGCCCACGGACATCCACACGGGCCAGTTCAATGTGAATCGAAGCCGGGTGGGGTTCCCGAGAAAAGTCCGTCCCGGTGACCTGGGTGACCGCACCCCCAACCACGGGGTCAGGCCGAGGCCGAAGTCGCGTCATCAACGCGCAGTCCGCATAGCCGGTGTAGGTTTCCAACACAAACAGACGCACTTCCAGATCGTGCCATTTGCGAAACCGATTCCCGACTCGCTCGCTCGCTTCTTCTACGACACCCGTATAAACCAGTTCATCCCCACGCAACAATCGTGGCGAACCCACAGCCAACCCCTCGCCGGGCAGCAACCCCAACACCAGTAGCAGCAACCCTTTCACCACAGACATTCACCGCAATTCAGTCCACCTTTCCACCAAAACAGGTGCCAGCTATACCACCGCCCCCAATCGGTCGCAAGCTCAGAGCATGTGTGCGGTGCGGTGTGGGTAAGCGTCACGGAAGTTGGTGGGAAATTTGTTCCCGTTTGCCGGAGACTGGTTTTCAACCCCAACGGGGTTGTTCCCTTAGCCCAGGGTTGCGGACCGGAGGTCCGTTACCCTGGGACGCTTCCGCCCTAGGACGCATCCGCCCTGGGACGCAACCATCCCCAGGAAGTCGGTTGGGGTTGGGTGCGGGTTCCCAGGGTATCGGGCCTTCGGCTCTCAACCCTGGGCTAAGGGAACAACCCCGGCGGGGTTGAAAAGGAAGATCAATCGACAAACTTCCACCAACAAATGTGCCGCCTACCCGTGTCGCTTGCCGCTAAAAAATCTCAGGGGCAAAAAAGCGTGTTCACCACAGAGCCACAGACCTTTACTCTGAATGTGTCTGGTTTCTCGTCACCTTGACCCTCATGCTACAAAATTCCGACGAACCGCGAAGTTTCGCACTGGCCCTGAGCTTGCCTAACCGTTAGAGTCTTACGTAACGACGCCACGGGTTTTTGCTGTGGTGTCGGTGGCAAGTTGCAGGATCCGACAAAGGCAACCCCGTGCGAAAGCCGGGGACGCAAAGCTTCGGGCCTTTGGTTAGGTGTCCCCCCACTGTAAGCACCAATGGCCGCGACGTTACCGAAACACTGGCTGGCAGAATTCGTCCATCCCTGAACCGCCTCCTCTCCTCGGAAGCAGTTCGCCGCCACGCCAACCCGCACGATAACTTGCCCGCCACCGCCCAGGGTCATCTCTCCCCGAGAACCCTGGGCGGTGGCGTTTTGTTGGTACCAAATTCTTGTTTCGGTTCCGTGAATGGGGTATCACTGTCTACACAGATATTGTGATGCCTCGTTGGGAACCCAAACATGATGCTCCTCCTCCTCTCCCTGTTGTTACTCGTTGTTGACCCCACGCCACCGGCTGGTGTGCTTCCGGTGGGTGCGGACGGCAAAGCGCTCAACCTGGATTTTGAAACCGGCACGCTGAAGGATTGGGTGGCGGAGGGGGATGCTTTCCGCGATCAGCCGATTCTGGGCGATACCGTTCACCCCCGTCGCAGCGACAGCAAGTCTGAGCATCAAGGCAAATACTGGATCGGTAGTTACGAAAAGCACGGCGACAAACCGCAGGGGACATTAACGTCCGTGCCGTTCAAGGTGACGCACCCGTGGGCGACGTTCCTCGTAGGTGGTGGAGCCTACCCCAAGGAAACCTGCGTGGAGTTGGTGGACGTGGCCACCAAAGACGTGTTCTTCCGGGCATCAGGAGTTGAAGCCGAAAATCTGCAACGAGTCCGTGTCGATTTAGCGAAACAGCAAGGGCGAGAGATTCAAATCCGCATCGTCGATCGGCACACGGGCCACTGGGGGCACGTCAACTTCGACGACTTCCGCTTTCACTCGGACGAACCAAAAGCCCACGGACGATCGTCCGTGGGCGCTCCGCCCGATGATTACAAACATGCCGGCCTCTCACCGGCAGACGCGGCCAAGGCGATGACCGTGCCGAACGGCTTTAGTGTCTCCGTGTTTGCTGCCGAACCAGACGTGCATCAGCCGATTGCGTTCTGCTTCGATGATCGTGGGAGGATGTGGGTAGTCGAAGCCTACACGTACCCGAAACGCAACCCCGAGAAAGGCCCGGTCATTGCGGATAAAAAGCTCGGCGACAAAATCTTGATCTTTGAAGACACGGACGGAGACGGCAAGTTCGACAAGAAGACCGTATTCATGGAGGGCTTGAACCTCGTCTCCGGAATTGAACTCGGGTTCGGCGGCGTGTGGGTCGGGGCGGCGCCGTATCTGGTGTTCATCCCGATCGACAAGACCGGCGACAAGCCCGCGGGCGAACCGCAAATTCTGCTCGACGGTTGGGGCTACCAAGACACCCACGAAACGCTGAACAGTTTCATCTGGGGGCCGGACGGCTGGCTGTACGGTTGCCACGGCGTGTTCACCCACTCCCGCGTCGGCAAACCGGGCACGCCGGACCAGGACCGCACCCCGATCAACGCCGGGATTTGGCGGTACCACCCCACGCGGCACACGTTTGAAGTGTTCGCCCAAGGCACGTCGAACCCGTGGGGTCTGGATTACAACGCCAACGGCGATTTCTTCGCGGAAGCCTGTGTGATTCCGCACCTTTGGCACATCGTCCAAGGCGGTCGGTACGATCGCCAGGCGGGGCCGCACTTTAACCCGTACACCTACGACGACATCAAGACGATTGCCAAACACCGGCACTACGTCGGCGCGAATCCACACAGTGGGAACGGCAAAAGCGACAGCGCTGGCGGTGGTCACGCCCATAGCGGGTTGATGTGCTACCAAGGCGGCACGTGGCCGAAGGAGTACCACGGCAAGTTGTTCATGGGCAACCTGCACGGCCACCGCATCAACGTCGATGTCGTCACGCCGAAGGGCAGCAGCTACGAAGGGGACCGCAACCCGGACTTCCTGCTCACCCACGACAAGTGGTCGATCCCGGTCGCCATCAAGGCCGGACCCGACGGCAACGTCTACCTGTGCGATTGGTACGACAAGCAAATCTGCCACCGCAACGAACCCGAAATCTGGGACCGCACCAACGGCCGCATCTACAAAATCAGCCACAAGGACACGAAGCCTGTGAAGGTGTTCGACCTGCAAAAGCTCAGTTATAACGAGTTGGTGGAACTGCTACAGAACGAGAACGATTGGTACGTGCGACACGCACGACGGATACTTCAGGAACGGTACGGCGAACGGAAAGTCAATCTCGACTCCGAACGGGTGCTTCGTGAAATGGTGAAGAAACACCCTGGCGTCAAACAAAGACTGAATGCGCTTTGGACGACGGCGAGCATCATGAATTGGGACACACTGTTTTTCGGCGGTATCGTGATGGACAAGGGGCAACCTGACATCGTGAAAGGGTGGGCGTATCGACTGTATCTTGACACAGGATGGTATTCGACTCTTGCGATGGACGACCCTTCAAAAGCGGCAATTGCTAAGATGTGGGATGGATTTGCGTTTAGCAGTGTTACGCCTGCACCCAGTTCACCGCAATTGCAGCGTGACCAGGCCATTGCGCTACAAAAACTCCCACTCGAATTCCGTTGGAAAGCATTGGAGTCGCTGACATCCCATGCTGAAGATGTCAACGATCACAATCTGCTGCTCCTGTACTGGTACGCTGCCGAACCGTTGGCAGAGCGGAATCCACCGCGCGCGTTAAAACTGGCAGCGAACGCAAAAGTCCCTTTGCTCCCGTTCATGGCTCGCAGAGTAGGGGCGATCGGTACGCCTGTCGCAACCGATGTCCTCGTAGCCGCGTTAGCGACCGCGAAGACGACGGACCACCAACTGGCGTACCTGTCCGGGTTGCAAGAATCGGTGAAGGGCAAACGGCAAGCGACTGCCCCGTTGGGTTGGGCGGACGTTTATGCCAAGTTGAAACAGAGTGACTCCACTGTTGTCCGCAATAGTTCGCTTGCTCTAGCAGTTACCTATGGCGATGCGACCGCGTTTGATTCGCTTCGCAAAGCGCTCTCCGACACGAAGGCCGCGCAAGCGACCCGACAAGCCGCACTGGTGGCGTTGTTGGATGCGCGCGATAAGCAGCTTCCGCCGGTGTTGCAAAAAATCCTGGCCGAACCGCTGATGCGATCTGCTGCTGTGCGAGCGCTGGCATCGTTTGATGACAGCAACACGCCACCTGTGTTGCTGTCATCGTACCCCGCGTTCAACGCCGCCGAGAAGCGTGACGCGATTGCGACCCTCTCGTCCCGCGCCGCGTTTGCGAAGCAACTCCTTGCGGCGGTGGAAGCGAAGCAACTTCCCTCGACCGACATCCCCGCCGAGACGGTCCGCCAACTCCGCAACCTGAATGACAGTGCGTTGTCAGCGAAGATCGCGGAGGTCTGGGGCGTCGTCCGCGAAAGTTCCGCCGATCGCAAAAAGCTCATCAACGATTGGTCGAAACAACTCACCCCCGGCGTCCTCGCCAAAGCGGACCTGAGCGCCGGGCGTGCGGTGTATTCTAAGGTTTGTGCGCAGTGCCACACGCTGTACGGCGTCGGCGGGAAGGTCGGCCCGGAGATTACCGGGGCGAACCGATCGGACTTGAACTACCTGCTCGAAAACATTTTTGACCCTTCGGCCATCATCCCAAAAGAGTATGCCGCCACGAAGATTGACCTCGCCGATGGCCGGGTGATTACCGGCATCATCAAGGAAGAAACGCAAGCCACCCTCACTGTCGTGACCGCCAACGAAACGCTCACCATCTCGACTAAAGACATCGACAAGCGCACGCCGTCGGACCTGTCGATGATGCCGGACGACCTCATGAAACCCCTCAGTACCGCCCAGCTTCAACACTTGATTGCGTACCTCAAGCACACCGCCCAAGTGCCGATTCTGGCGGACGCGGACAACGCCAAGGACTTCTTCAACGGCAAAGACCTGTCGAACTTCGACGGCGACAAGGACGTGTGGAAAGTCGATAACGGTGAGATCGTCGGCTCCACGAAAACCGGGCTGAAGAAGAACACCTTCCTGAAATCCACGATGGATGTCGCCGACTTCAAGCTCAGCGTGAAGGTGAAACTCACGCCGAACAAGGAAAACAGCGGCATCCAGTTCCGCAGCGTCCCGATTGAAGGCGGCGAGATGCGTGGCCCGCAAGCGGACATCGGCGCCGGCTGGTGGGGCAAGCTGTACGAAGAAAGCGCGCGCGGCTTACTGGTGAAGGAAGGCGGCGAAAAGCACGTCAAGCCCGACGAGTGGAACGACTACGTCGTCGAGGCCATCGGCCCCACCGTCAAAATCTGGATCAACGGCCAACAGTGCGCCAACTACACCGACGACAAACTCGCCCGCCGCGGTCTGATCGCGTTCCAAGTACACAGCGGCGGCCCGATGGAAGTGCGCTTCAAGGATGTGAAGTTGGAAGTGCTAGGAAAGTAGGAAGTCCACGAAAGCCCACGGACGATCGTCCGTGGGCTTTGTCTCCCTGCATAATCGTTAAACTCCACCGCGCCGTGTGTCGATCACTCCTGAAACGGAGGGGTCAACATGGTGCGTTTTCATTTCGTGTTGTGCGGCGTGGTAGTTTCGGCGGCTTCGGTGTTCGCCCAGTTACCGCAAACGCCGGTTGGGGCGCCACGACAGTTGCCGCCGGGGGTTGTTTCCAACTTGCCGGCTCCGGTCGATTCCGCGATGACTGCGCCGGTCGATCTCAACGTCAAGTTACCGCAAAAAGAAGCGTTACACCCGATTGATGCGGGGAAGTTTTTCATTTGGCGGCAGAACGACAGTTGGCAGATATTTGCCGACCAGAAGCTGTTCCGGGACTTCGGCAAAAATCAGCCGGAAGCCCAGGAAGTTCGCCACCTCTTGCAGGAACTTCAACCGACGGAATGGGCCACGATCGGGTCGCCGCGTCCGGTCGTCGAATACGGCTTGACACAAGGAAAGCCGCAACAGAAAAGCGTCAAGACGCGGTCCAGTCGTGCGATTGATTTGAAGTCGGTCCACGCGGAACAAGTGAAGGGTGCGTGGGTGCTGCGCGACGAGAACACAGTTCATCTCAACTTCGGTGCCAACCAAGCGGACGCGGAGCAAGCCGCCGCCGTGGTCCGCAAGTATGGCTTCAACCGCATCGCGTCCGTCGGCAAACCCACGCCGCTGTTCTCCTGCTTTTACGCCGCGCCAGTTCAGACCGGCAACAGCGGCCAAGAGGATACGACCGCCAAGCTGATGCAACTCGATTCGGAAAACCGACTCACCCGCACCGGGATTCCGGTTCCGGGCGCGGGCTTCATCGGGGAGAGAATTGCGATTGATGCCCGCAAAGTCGAAGTCCGCAAAGAGCGTGGCGAATTCGTCGTCGCACACGGCCCGGACGTACTCGCGCATTGCGGCGCCAGTGAATGGAGTGCCCGCGATGCGATGACGACGATCAAGGACTGCCGCTTCACGGAGTTCTGCAAAGTGAGTGACACCGGGCTGACATTCTTCCTGGTGAACGGCAAAGTCCCGACGAAAGTTCCGTTCTCGGTGAAAGGGCCACGCTTCAACCCGAACGATTTGAAAGTCCACGCCCTTGACGGCAAGTTCGGAATTTACAGTTCCGGTCGGCAACTCTTCACCGCACCCACGCAGGAAGAAGCTGACGCGACCATCAAACTGGTTCAAGGCTACCAGTTTGACATGGTCTGCCAAGTCGGGTTGTCGTCGCGGCCACCCCTGAAGTTTTTGGCGAAGTACGACGACCGCTAGCCGACAATTTTGCTACACCACGATGCGGCGAATCTCGTGTTGCAGTTCGCCGCCGGTCACGTGGACGCCACCGTCTTTGTCGATGTAGACGTTGATTTCGCTGCGCACGCCGAACTCCGGGAGGTAGATTCCGGGTTCAATGCTGAAGCAGGTTCGGCGCATCACGCTTCGCTCTTCGCGGGTTTCCAGGCCGTCCATGTGGCAGCCGTTGCCGTGCGTCTCCTGGCCGATGTTGTGGCCGGTGCGGTGGGTAAAGAATTCACCATAACCCGCCCGTTCAATCACCTCACGGGTCGCGGCATCGACTTGCCAACCGAGCAGCGGTTCGTTGACCGCAAAGGCGCGCTTCACGCGGGCAATCCCGGCGTCCCGCGCGGCGATCACGACCTTGAACACGTCCTGAATCTTCGCCGGGACTTGCTCGCCCACATAGGCCACCCGCGTCAGGTCGGAATAGACCGCACGCGGCTTGTTCATCTTCGCCCAAAGGTCCACCAGCACGAAACTCCCCGGCACGACGCGCGAATCGGTTTCCGCACTCGGGGCGTAATGCGGGTCACCCGCGTGTGGCCCGACGCCGACGATCGGGGGGTGATCGGTAACAAGGTTGTTGTCCGCGAAGTGCTTCAGGATGCGGGCTTGCACCGCCGTTTCCGTCGTGTACCCTTGCCGCCGAATCTCCCCACCGATGAACGCCCACGCCACGCCGTAGGCCGCGTCGGTGTGAGTCGCCGCTTCCAGGTGCATCGCCCATTGCGCGTCGTCCCAGGTCGCTTCAAATTGTTGAATCAGATCCCCCGAAGTCACGACCTCCGGGCCGAACGACTTGACGAGTTCCACCGTCCCGGCATCCACGCGCGAGATGTACGGGTTGCCGTTCTTGGGCGAATACTCCATCGCCACCTTCTTCGCCCCAGCAACGAGTTGACACACCCCCGCTTCGAGGTCTTGCCATCGCAGGTAAACGGTTTTTTCCTTGCCCGGCAAGTGGTCCAGCGCCGCCGGTTCGATGCGGTGAACGAGCTTCTTCGGGTCGCCGTTCGCCGGGATGTAATAAAACCACCGCCGCGACCGATGGGCGTCCACCGTGCCCGCAATCCGTGCCGCCAGAATGTTAATGCCCCGGAAATCGTACATCAGCCACCCGTCGAGACCGTGCTCCCGAATCGCAGCTTGAATGGCAGGCAGATCAAACATCGGCAGGCTCCGTGGGGTGTCAATTATCGCAGACGCATCGTGATGGTGATTGTAGGCAAATCGGAATGGATATTCGTGGGGTAAAGCCGAGCGCTTGGTTGGAATTGCGACGCGAGTTGCTTGCAGTAAATTGAAGAGACTCGCAACGACCGAAGCGACGCCACGAGAAATCATGGATTGGGCAGATTCGGTTCGGTTGTCGAACACTTCAAGCGGACCGCTGCGGCCAACTCGTCGCGCCCCAGTGACACTGGGTTATTGGTCGATCCAGTCGAATCAAAACCGTCACTCAAGGCCAACTTGACCGCCGACGAAACGATTGAAGTTACCGGGAAGATGTACAAGGCCAAAGTTTATGAATGGAATGACCATACCGAAGCGGGTGAAGTGAGTGTAACCGTGTGGTTCTCGAATGACATTCCCGGTCGAATTGTCACGCAAGTCATGAAAGTACCGGCACTGCAAACAACGACAGCAGAAGTTGTTCTCCCCCCGAACTGGGCCTGTCCATGTCAAGCAAAACCAGCCCAAAGAAGGTCTGATCGGCTGGGAGCTTCTCATTCTTTTCACGTTGCCTTCGCGGGTTCTACTACGCGGCTCATTAGCATACCCCCTCAACGACCAATGACTGCCCAGTCGGTTCGTTGACTTATTCCCCATTTGCTGAGGAGCGATATGCTTCGCATGGTTCCGCGCCGTTTCGCGTTCACGTTGATCGAATTGCTGGTGGTGATCGCCATCATCGCAGTTTTGATCGGGCTACTGTTGCCTGCCGTTCAGAAGGTCCGCGAAGCGGCCGCCCGCGCCCAGTGTCAAAACAATCTGAAGCAAATCGGCTTGGCGTTCATGAACTTTGAAAGTGCCAATCAGTTCTTCCCGCAAGGCCCGTTCGACGGCGACCCGCGTCTTCCGGGGATGGTCTACAACGAAGCGATCGGGTTGTACGAGGGCGGGACGACCTGTTGCAACGCGGCCAGCCCGGAAGGGTGGAGCCACTGGTTCAAGATCACGCCATACATCGAACAAGAAAACGTTTACCGCCTTGCGAACTACAGCGTGCCGCCGATCCACCCCGGCAGTTCTCGCCCTTACGACTACAACGGCGAAGACAGCGTCGCCCAGGCATTGATTAAGACCTATTACTGCCCGTCCCGCCGTGCCCCGATCGGCTACTCGGCAACGGTCCAAGGCGTTTCGATCTTACGCGGCCGCTGCGATTACGCCGGGAACGCCGGGTACTACCAGGGCGAGGTCCACGAAAACGCGGGCGACATCCCATCGACCACGACGCCAAGCACCGGCCCGTTGAAACTCGGCATGGCGCCGCGGCGGAACGAGCGGACGCCCGAAAACTTCGGCGACACCCCCGGACGCAAGGGGATGATCGTGTGGCCGGCTTACGGGGCGAAGCGGAGAATCAGTGACGTGACTGACGGGCTGAGCAACACGATCCTGGCGGGGGAAAAGGCCCTCCCGCCGAGTCGCCACGGCTCGGACGGTGGCGACAACGAGATGTGGAACAACGCCGGCTGGGACGAGTGCGTCATCCGCTACCACTTCCCGCCGAAGGCCGACACCGACCCGACCAACTTTGCGCTCATCAGCGGATCGACTCTCAGCAACACGACGGGCACCACGGCGTGGCGCCGGTACTTCGGCGGCCCACACACGGGCGGTGTGAACACGGTGTTCGGGGACGGCTCGGTCCGTTTCATCCGCTTTTCCGTAGACCCCGCGACCTGGATGTACGCCATCGTCGCCGACGACGGTTGGGCGTTCGACGCCAGCCAACTTTAACCGGAGTGATTTTTATGCGCGTCATCTGTGGTCTTTTTGCGATCAGTTGCGTCGTTTTCGCCAGCGGCTGTGGTGAGAGTAAGAGCGAGTTGAACATCAAAACGCCGACCGAAGAAGAGAAGAAACTGATCCAGCAAGCGAACCGAAAGCTCGAAGAAGAAGAAAGCCAAGGGTCGATCGGCAAGTACAAGGCCAAGCCACCCGGTAAGTAAATCTCGTGCAGCCGGGCAGGGTCATCTTGATCCTGCCCGGCTCGGTTGCTTCATTCCGCCGCTATACGGTAATCATTATGCGATCTCATATGACTCCTCTCGTCTTGCTGTTTCTGGCAGGACTCGTCGCACTCACCACGGGTTGCAGCGGTGCCACGTCCGCCGCCAAGCCGGTCGTGGTCGTCAACGTGACGCGGGCGATCGACACGACGAAACCCGTCGTCGAAAACGCCGACTACAAGAATTGGAAGCGGTTTCCCGAAGGGACGACCGTGAAGCGAAAGTCCACCACGGCCTCCGAAACGGGGACCGCTTCGACGACGAGCGTCGAGACGTTCACGCTGAAAAGTGCGACCGAAACCGAGTTGGTCGTGGAGCGGCAGAACAGCACCGACCGCAGCGACGGGTCATACAAAGTCGTCAACCCGCCGGAGTCGCGGAAGTACGTCAAACAGTTTAATTTGCCGGACGGCATGGCAGCCGAAGACTTCACGAAGCCCTCGCCGAAGGCGAAGTTGCTCCAGGACGAGACGCTCACGGTGCTGGGCAAACAGTACGCGACCAAGGTTTACTCGTGGGCCGACGGGACCGAAGCCGGGCCGATGAAAGTCACCGTCTGGCTGAGCGACGAAATGCCCGGTCGGGTCGTGAAACAGTCGATGATAGTCGAGAATTTGAAGACCACGACAATTGACGAAGTGATTGAGGTCAAGATTCCGTAGCTCGGCCCGCGTCGAACACCGGAAAACTTCCGAACACGAACCGGAGCGGTTTCACTACCCCCCCCGGTACGTGGCGAACGAGTTCTCGGTTTCCCAGAGGGTCACTTCGACGATGGGGAGGCCGTGCTGGACGCCGTGGACGTATATGAGGCGGGCGATGTTTTCGGCGGTGGGGTTCACGTCGAGGGTGACGAACGGTTCGTTCTGCTTACGCAATTCGGGAATGATCGGGTCGTCGCGGTGCAGTAACATCCGGTGGTCGAGGCTGTCGTCGATCCATTTCCCGATGATTCGTTTCACGTCGCTGAAGTCAACGACCATGCCGAGTTCATCCAACCCCGGCGCTTCCAGGGTGATGACGGCTTTGCCGTTGTGGCCGTGGAGGTGCCGACATTTCCCGTTGTAATTCAGCAAGCGGTGTCCGTAGCAGAAGTGAATCTCTTTGGTCACGCGGTAGGTGGCCGGGCCACACGTGGCCGTCTCGCCGATGGCGAATACCAACGGGTGCGGGGCAGGGGGAGCGGCTTCAGGCGGCATAGGTTACTCGTGGTAGTTCGTGGGGTCCGGCATCCCGGCGTCCGCGAAGCCGTGTTGCCGCTCCGCACATTTGTTACACCGCCCGCAATGTAAATCCGTCACGGGTTGAATGCACGAAAACGTATGGTGCAACGGCATTCCCCGACCGCGGTTCAGTACGTCCGATTTATCCAAACCCAATTCGACGTAGGGTCGCAGCACGTGAACCGACCCACGGACCGCGCGGTTAACCAGCGTAGCAAAACCATCATAGAACGCCGCCGACGCATCCGGAAACGGGTTCGTGACAAGTGGTGCGGTGGCCAACGTCGGGATGTGGTGAAGGTGGCACCAGAGCAACGGCTTAGCCAGGAGTAACACGTTGCGACCGGGTAAAAACACAGCGTCATCAGGCGAGTCCGCGCCGGGGACATTGTCGCCTGTCAAGCTCCAATGCGGCCCGTAAACATCTTCAATCGGCTGCGAAAGGACTTTGAGAGGCCGAAGTTTCGGTGATGAAATGGCATCTAGAAAACGCCGGAGGTATAACTGTTCGATCGGTTCCCAAAACGACCCGACGCACACGTAGATGGGATGCACCGCGGGGTAGCTGCGGAGGGCTTCGCCCAGCAGGATTGAGGAATCCAACCCCCCGCTCACCAGCACCGCGAGCGGCGTCGTGGCGTCCGTCGGGGGCCAAGCGAAGTACGGGTCGGCAGTCGTGCGAGTCGTCATACGATGTCTTAGGTAACAGGCACATACTGTCAGCAATTTCTGGGACGCGACGGTTTACGGTCCGCCACCGCCCGGACGACCGCCGAAGCCGCCTTGACCGCCACCCGATGCGTCGGTTCCCATCTCGGGCCGGTTGAAAGAGTCCAACATGGCCTTGGAGTTCTCCCCGCTGCCCACGGACGAAACAAGGTAAGCACAGGGGCCGCTGGTCGTGAAGTTCAGGTTCTGCATGAAGTCGGTGAACGTCTTCTTATTGGAAAGGAAACTGATGCCGGCCTGCTTCATCTGGTTCGGCGCCTCGGACTCGTCCCCCTTGCCGAGTTGGCCGTCCCACATGTACTTCCTCAGGGCTTTCGCTGCGGCAGCGTCCGTGCACTCGAACCCGATCCCGACCCGCACCCCGTTGCCGCCGGGCGAAGTCCAGAGGCCGAGCGTCGGGGACGATTTGGCTTCATCGTACAAGCTCTTGAAGTCCTGATCGACCTTCTGGACGGAGTTACTCAGGTACGGCTTCAGCGCCCCGGTCGATCGCACGACCAGCCAGATGCTCCCCTTGACGACCAGTTTCGTGGTTGCGTCCATGTTGCCCGCGAACGACGACTTCTTGTCCTTCTTCCCCGTCGTGCTGCCCGCGAGCATCGCGTCCTGGCTGCGGCTCGGTGTGACGATCACGACGATCCGGTTCGTCGGCATGTACGCGGTCGCGTTCGCCAGGATGCCCGGCGCGCTGCCGTTGAACTTGTACGCGGTCTCCCCGCCGATGTTGGTCTCGGTCGCGTTCTTGAGCGCCTTGCCGGCGCCCGGATTAATGGACTTCGTCGAGCGGAGCAGGTACATCGTTCCGGTGTTGGCCCCGGCGACGGTCTTGGCGATGATGAGGTAGTCCAGGAACAGTTCCGGATCCTGGCCTGCGGCCGTGGCGAACTCGTCGGCGGCGGCCTTCACGGGCGGCGTTAGGAACTTGGTCACTTCGGAGGCGTAGCCGGGGTACTTCGACAGTTGCCGAATGTTCACGCCCCGCGCCCAGTTCGCGTCGTTCGGCACGTAAGTCATCATCTCTTCGACGCGGCCCGCTCGCCCGGCTAGCCAAAAGAGGATAAAGAAAATCCCGATCAGCGCCGCGAATCCTAACGCGATCGAGATCAGCAGGACTGCGGGGTTCGTCCGCTTCTTCTTGGCTTTCTTCTTCTTCGCCACGAACGGCTTCTTGCCGCCGGATTTGAGCTTCTTCTCGTCGGAACCTTTGTCCGCTTTCGGTCTCTTGTCGCCTTCGGGACGGGGTGCCCGAAAGAGACTGCCACACTTCGGGCACTCGATCGGCAGGTCCGAATCGGGGGCTTCGTCGAGTTGGAGCTTCGCTTTGCACTCCGGGCAACGGGTGTCGAACGCCATGAAAAAAACCTTTGCGGCGACAATGGAGAGCCGGGACCGAATCGGGAGTCGTGTCGATGTTATCGTACTGAGCGGCAGCACGGCAAGTACCGAATGCGGGAAATGAACGAAGCGGGCCAGAATTGCTTCCGGCCCGCTTCGGTTGTTCACTCGCAGCAATTACTTGGCTGGGGTGATCTTGGTCAGGTCTTTGATGACGGCTTCGATGTTAGCGTCTTTGAGTTCGCCCGCTTTGAAGCTGTGATTGGCCTTCACGGTGCGTTCGGTGTAGAGGACAACGGTCACGTCCGCGTCTTTGCTGAACTTGTACTTGTTCGGGCCGGCTGGGCTATCGAGTGACAGGACGACTTTCTTGTATTTTTCTTTCTCGACGAGGGCTTTGAGCTTCGGTTCGGTTTGGCTGTCGTCGGTGCAGAACACCACGAAGCTGCCCATCGAACACTTTTCGTTCTTGGCAACGGCGGCGTCAACTGCTTTGATGAGTTTTTGGGTCATCGGGCAATCGGCGTTGCGGGCGAAAATCATGACGACGGGGTTGTTGCCGTTTTCGCAGTACAGGCAGTGCTTTTCACCAGCGGACTTGCCGTTGATGTTCAGCGGTTGGAACGGGCCGGGCAGCGTTTCGCCAGCTTGTGGGCCGGAGACGATTTCGGCTGCGAACGACAGACCAGCGACCAACGCCACAACTGCGGTCGTGGCAAACAGTTTACGAACCATAACGCTAACCTCAAGTGATGTGAAATCTCGTAGCGAACCAATCCACTACGCAAGCTTTATACGCAGGTCAGCCCCGGACCTTACAACCCGCACGGTTGATTCTTGAATAATTCCGGAAACTGTTCCGTAAGATGATTTTGGCCTCACAAATGCTCGGTGACCCATGACCGAATCCGAATGGCGTGGTTGTCAGACGAAACCAGCTAAACTTTTCCATTTCATCAAACACAAGACAACGTCACGAAAGGTGCAGTTGATTTCATGTGGCGTTTGTGGATTGCTAAACCACGACAAAACACGGGACATTTTGCGCCAAGCAATGCACGCCCTAGAGCGACTGGCGGAAGACGATATCGCAGAAGAAGAATTTATTGGTGCGCGCAGACTCGCTTTGGACATGGTTCATGGGCTGTACGTTGAGGTCGGTAACGGACAAAACAGATACCAACTATATGCAGCATCGTATTCGATCGCGTCAGCGATGAACCCGGACTTTCGTAGTGGTTGTTTTGCGGCCATGTATCATGTGCAAGATGGGATAAAACAACTTGCGAATGTCGGTGAAAAACACATCGAAGGCCAGCGAATCGCTCGTCAGATTTGTGCCGTCATTCATGAAATCATCGGGAACCCGTTCCAGAAGTGGTCGCGGACGGCGCCGTGGTCCGAGGGCGGGTTGATTCAGCCGGACGGCAGGACCGTGGCGTTGACGGACACCGTGCGCGGGCTG
>JAYSXU010000245.1:0-1760 GCA_043716965.1 Fimbriiglobus sp. | reverse complement strand
CAAATACCTGCGGCCATTCTCCGCTTCTAGTGTGATGAGTCAAGGAGTCTGCAGGACGCCAAAACATTGGCGATGACATTCCGAATTGAACTGGGCCGCCTTAGAATCGTCGGGAACAGACTTTCCTGCGATGCTAAAGACCTTACCATATACAGCGGTGGAAACTTTCGGGAGTGTTTGCACAACTGGTGTTGGCCCAGGTCTTCAAAACCTGTGGGGGGTGTGAACAACGCTCCCAGTGGGTTCGATTCCCATACACTCCCGCTCACGATTGGCAGAATGTCGCAGTATATCGCAGGGAACCGCATTAACTGTTTGCTCGGCAACAACTTCGGCTGATGTCTTCAAATCCCCGCGATTCCCTGCCGCTGCTTGCTGTGCCGGGTTTTGCGCCCTTGGTGCGCCGGATTCTGCGCCACGTGCCGGGGTCCAACCTGCCGCTTGATCGTAAGCCGTGTCGGTCGGGTCGATGTAGTGCTTCAACGCCACCGATGGCGTGTTGCCTAACCACTTCGTGACGACTGCTAGCGGAAAGCTTTGGGCCAAGTCCGATTCGCAACTGGCCCGCAACGAATGCCAGACACGGGGCCACGGTTCCACCCCGGCGCGTCGGATGATCTTCGTGAACGTCGTCCGCAGGTTCGCACCACCCCACCCACGCGGCCCTTGTGCCCGCTGACGGTAGTGTTGGGGGAAGACGTAAACATCACCTTCTTCGGCCTCCATAAATGCCGCTTCTAAGCAGGGTCGTAGCAACGGAAACAGGGGGATGATTCGGTGCGTCTTCCCCGTGTGTTCCGTCTTCGGACTCGGAACGCTCAACCGCCCTCGTTCCCAATCCACGTCGCCCCACGTGAGGCTGAACGCCTCAGAGGGAATCCGCAACCCGCCATACCGTGCAAGTCCCACAAGAAGCCGCCACCACACATTGGGGCAGTGATCCGAGACACGCATGATGTCCGCGACGGTGACGTAGGCTCTGCGTTCGGACGGGTCTCCGGCACGATGCCGAACGTGCCTCAGCGGGTTCGTTGAAATGTGCCCCAAACGAATCGCGTCTTCAAGAATCTGTCGGGCGTGGCCCAGCCGCTTGTGAATCGTCGTCGATCGGAGTCCGCGCCCTTGCATCGCTGCGCGGTAGGCTTCCCCGTCGGCATGAGTGAGGGAAACCAGTGCCTTCGCGGGGAAGAGTTTGCTCAGTTCCTCAGCCGTTTGCCCCCAGGCGGCCAGGGATGCGATTTTGAAGCCAGAGGCTTTCTTGTTAGCCAACCAGTTGACTGCGAACTCAGCAATCGTCATCCGGCATTCGGGTTCGACCAGCCCGACGGCAACCAGTTTGTCGCGGAGCGATTCGCCGATGCCGGTGAGCCACGTTGCGGTTTCGCGGGGAATCGGTTGCCCACCGATCTTGGACGACAACAGGCACTCGACGTGGCGGTTGATCGCTTCCGCGCTCTTGCGGTCGATCTTGCCGAGACGCAACGTCTTCCGGCTTCCGTCCGGTGCAACGAACAAGATTCGCCGCCGTCCGTTCGGGTCGTCTGATATGGATGCCACGGGTCACGTCACTTTCGTGGGTGGGAATTCAGTCGGGTCGGTTGGTGGTGTCGAACAGCGTACCACCGTTCGGGCGGTTGCGTTCGATGTGGTGTTGGGACTGTCTACGGTGTCTACGTCTACGGTATTGCAGTTTCCAGCTTGGAATTGCTATTACCGTAGACGGCATTGACGGTGAATCGGCGGGTTGGTTGTCCTCGTTG
>JAYSXU010000244.1:0-1761 GCA_043716965.1 Fimbriiglobus sp. | reverse complement strand
TCGCTTTACCCGGATCCCGTATTGGTGGCGGCCGGTGCCAGCCCGAGTATGCGGAAACATTGGCGTTGGGCGGAAGCGGACAATGCGTTCGGGGTTTCGTACCCGCCGAACTATCACCAAGCCGTTTCCACATCGACCTGTTTCAAGCCGTGGAAACCGATGAACTGCGGGGCGAATGACGAGATGTTTTCGTTTCACACCGGCGGTTCCAACGTCGTCTTCGCCGATGGCCACGTGACGTTTCTTCGGAACTCGGTCTCCCCGCAAGTGCTCCGGGCGTTGATCAGCCGCTCCGGCGGTGAAGTGCTCAATTCCAGCGACTATTGAACAGTCACCACTACGGGAACCATCCATGAACGCCGTCAGTAGTCCCCCGGTCATCACGCCGCGTCAAGCGGCCGATTCGATCCGTTGTTATTATCGTCCGGCCGTCCTGTTCGCCGCCGGGCTGCTGTTGGTCGGCACGTTTTGGTTCGCCTCGCGGTACCCCCAATTGCTGAGCAAATCGCAGCACTTGGGGGACGCCTTGCCCAGCATGGCCTACGGTGGCGAACTGTTCGCGGTGACTGCGTCCGCCCCGGTCTGGGAGCGGGTGCTAGCCACCATGGGCAACTGGCTCAACAGCATGAAAATCGGGATGGGGTTCGGCGTGCTGCTCGGGGCACTCCTGCACACCGTGCTCCACTTCTATCCGCTCAAACTCGGCACGAACCGCTACCTCAACTCGGTAAAAGGGGCGCTGATCGGCGTCCCGGCGGGTGTCTGTGCGAACTGCGCGGTGCCTGTGGCCTGCGGTGTCACACGCGGTTCCGGGCGGGTCGAAACCGCACTCGGATTCTTGTTTTCTTCGCCCAACTTCAACCCGGTCGTGGTGGTGATGACCTTCACCGCATTGCCCCTCGCCATCGCGATCACCAAGTACGCCGTATTGGTGCTCGTGATTTTGGCGGCGGTGCCCGTGCTCGTCGGTTGGGCCGAACGGAGTGCCAAGCCGACAAAAGGGTTGACGGACGAGGGGCACTGCGCTGTCGATCTCAGTATTCCATGCAGCAAATCGTTGCCGCAGGTGCTCGCCGAGTTGGGTCGCATCTATCTGAAAAATGTCTGGGGCCTACTTCGGCCGACGCTGCTGATTATGCTCGGGGCCAGTCTGGTCGCGTCCATCGCACTTGTGTTGGTACCGTGGGGCGATCTTCTGGCCGACAAATCTCCGGTTACGTTGGCGCTCGTCAGCTTGTTGGCGACGGCGATGCCGGTGCCCATCGCCTTGGATGTGATGTTCGCGGGCAATCTGAACGCCCAGGGAGTATCGACCGGGTATGTCGCGTTGTTTGCCATGAGCCTCGGTTCGTACAGCATCATCCCGAGCATCTATTTGTGGCGGGAAGTCTCGCGGCGCTTGGCGGTCGCACTCTTCATGATGTTCTGGGCCATCGGGTTCATCTGCGGTTTGGTGTTTTGAATTGGTCCTTCGAGGTCGTGTCATGTCGATACGGTGGGTCGCTATTGGGTTCGTCTGTCTCGGGGCCGGCTGGCTCGGATGTGCGAAGCGGGCTGCGCCGGAACTCACGGTGCCCGAGACGGCCATAGTCTCGTTCACCGATGTGACCACGAAGGCGGGCATCCGCTTCAAACAGACCAACGGTGCCACCGGTCGCAAGCTATTGCCCGAGACGATGGGCGCCGGTGTGATCGTCTTCGACTACGACAACGATGGTAAACCCGACCTTTACTTCGTCAACAGTCGCCCCTGGCCGTTTG
>JAYSXU010000243.1:0-5175 GCA_043716965.1 Fimbriiglobus sp. | reverse complement strand
GCGTGAGTTGGCCGATGCCAAGTTTGCAACACTCGGTGACGGTTTTGCGGACGATCTCCGCACCACGCAGGTGGCCGTCAATGCGGGGCCGATTGCGTTCCACCGCCCAACGACCGTTGCCGTCCATAATGATGGCGATGTGCCGTGGCAACTTCTCGGGGTTTAGCCCGAGAGAAGTGGCGTAGGCGATGGCACTCGGATTGGGATTGGGTGCAAGCATCGGTTACTTCAACAAGATGGTCTGAGCGCGGTCCGGGCCGACCGACACCACCGCGACGGGAAGTTCGACCAGTTCCCGGATGCGGTCCACATACCGTTGTGCCGCCTTCGGCAAGTCCGTGAACTTGCGACATGTCGTGATGTCTTCCGTCCAACCTTGGAGCGTTTCGTAGATCGGCTTGCACTGTTCGAGTTTGTACGCATCGCTCGGGAAGTGCGTGATTCGTTCGCCGTTGAACTCGTAGGCGGTGCAAACCTTTAACTCCGGTAGCCCGCTCAGCACGTCCAGCAACATCACGGTGATCTCGTCCGCTCCAGCCAATGCTGCGGTGTAGCGAACGGCCACTGAATCGAACCATCCGCAACGACGTGGGCGGCCGGTCACGGTGCCGTATTCCCGACCCACTTTCCGGATGCGTTCGCCAATACCGTCCGGCCCGTCGTTCAATTCGGCAGGGAACGGGCCACGCCCAACGCGGGTGGTGTACGCTTTCACCACGCCAATGATCCGCGTAACGTGCCGCGCCGGCACGCCGGTGCCACTCCAGATGCCCGACGGCAAACTGCTGCTACTCGTCACGTAAGGGAACGTGCCGTGATCCACGTCCAACAGGCTCCCTTGGGCGGCTTCAAACAATACCTTTTTGCCCGCCTTCAGGGCGTCCAGCAATACCCGCGACGTATCCGTCACGAACGGCCTCATGCGTTCGGCGGACTTCAGGTAGTCGTCACACAGTTGGTTCGCGTCGAAGCTTTTGGGCGTCGGGGCGTTGGGGTTGGCTAACGCGGCGAGGAGCCGGTTTTTGTACGGGACGATGTACTTCAACCGTTCCCGCAAGTGGGTTGCGTTCAACAATTCACCGACGCGGATGGCGAACCGGCGCCCGACTTTGTCTTGGTAGCACGGGCCGATGCCCCGCCCAGTCGTGCCGATCGCGCCGCCGTCACTGGCATTTTCAACGACTCGTTCTTCTTCCATGTGGTACGGGAAGATGACGTGGGCATGATCGCTGAGCAGCAAATTCGCACCGACGGTGATGCCGGCATCCAGCAGTTGATCGACTTCTTCCAAGAAGCGTGGCGGGTAGACCACAAGCCCGTTGCCGATCACGGACGTGACGTGCGGTTTCAACACACCCGTCGGCAACAGTGACACCTTGAAGGTCCGGTCACCCCACACGATCGTGTGCCCCGCGTTGGCACCGCCGTTGTACCGGACGACAAAGTCGTGATCGTCCCCGAGTAGATCAACGATTTTCCCCTTCGCCTCATCCCCCCACTGGAGGCCAACCACACACGTCGCGGGCATACCGAACCTACTTACTTCGTTGAGAAATCTGGGTGCGAAATCAATTGCGGGCCGTCCCGTTAAAACGCTAGGCCGATTCACGCACAGCGTCAAGGGTTCCCGCGTGCGTTCCGCGCGGCGAGTGGTTACAATTCCAAGCGAACGACTGCCCACCCACATTCAATCAGGCTATCCCCCATGACGAGATGGATTGTAACTGCCCTTCTGTTGATCGCGTACCCGACTTCGCAAACACTTGCGGAGGAACCGCTGGCGAAGAAGATCGAGGCGATCATCGACGGCCCCAATTATTTGCACGCCAATTGGGGCGTTCTGTTCGTGGACGCGAAATCGGGCGAGGTGGTTTACGCGCGCAACCCGGACAAGTTGTTCGCGCCGGCCTCCGTCACGAAACTTTATACCTGTGCTGCGGCGATGATTGCCCTGGGCGCGGACTCCCGGTTTGAAACCCCAGTGTATCAACGCGGCACGGTCAACAAGGACGGCAAGTTGACCGGCGATTTGATCCTCGTGGCGCAAGGCGACTTGACGTTCGGCGGGCGCCGGAATTCGCAGGGCAAGACAGTCTTCAAAGACAACGACCACACCTACGCCGATGGCACCGCTACGGACGCCGAACTGACGGATTCCGACCCGCTGTATGCACTCAAAGAGCTAGCGAAGCAGATCAAGGACAGTGGCATTAAACAGGTCAGCGGGGACGTGTTGATTGACGATCGGTTGTTCGCCGCAGCGCGGGGAACCGGCAGCGGTCCGGCCGCGATCAGCCCAATGATCGTGAACGACAACGTCATCGACTTGCTCATCCAACCCGGCGCAAAAGTCGGTGACCCGGCCAAAATCACCGTCCGCCCGGAGACCGCGTACTTGCGTGGCGACATGGTTGTCACAACTGGCGAAGCAGGGAGTAAGGCGAAGTTCACTGAACCCGGTGAAGACCCCCGAAGTTACGTCCTCCGGGGTACGATACCACTCGGCAGCAAGCCAATCGTTTCGCTGATTGCCGTGGAACGCCCGGCGGAATTTGCCCGCACGCTGTTCATCGAAGCCCTGAAGCGTGAAGGCATCGCCGTTTCAGCGCCGCTGTTTTTCCCATCACCAACCACGTTGCCGTTGCCCGAAAAAAAGGTGGGCTACAAGGATTTGACCACGGTAGCGACCTACTCCTCCGCGCCGCTCAAAGAAACCCTGAAGGTCACCTTGAAGGTGAGCCACAACTTGTACGCCAGCACGTTGCCATGCTTGGTCGCAGCGAGAAAGGGCAAAACAATGCTGCGGGATGGTGTGCTGGAGCAAGGGAAAATACTGAAGGAACTCGGCGTGGACGTGAAAGCCATCTCGTTCGCCGGTGGTGCGGGCGGTTCAAACGCCGACCACGTCACACCGCAAGCCACGGTTCAGCTTCTGAAGGCGATGCAAAAGCGCCCCGACTGGGCCGCCTACAAAGAATGCCTGCCGATCCTTGGTCAAGACGGCACGTTGGCGACGATCGTCCCGAAGGACAGCCCCGCCTACGGCAAAGTCTTCGCCAAAACCGGCACCCTGTACTGGGACGACGCCTTGAACGATCGCACCTATCTGACGAGCAAAGCGTTGGCCGGCGTGATGACCACAAAAGTTGGCCGCGAACTCGTGTTCGCCATGTTCGTCAACGACGTTTCGCTACCCAAGGGAACGCCCACGAAACGCGAAGGCATCGTGCTGGGCAAACTGTGTGAAGTGGTCCACGACCACGGCGAATGATGTGCGTGGGCACCGACAGTATTACTTCTTGAGTGCTAAAAGTGCATAGAAGATTCTTTGACAGGATTTACAGGATTTAACAGGATACAAGATTGAATTTGAATCCTGTTAAATCCTGTGAATCCTGTCAAAAATCAAATGTCGGGCCTCGCAAAACCTCGACCACGACCTACAAGATTACGCCTTGCCTTTCTTCTTAGTTCTTGGGGCTTTGGCTTGCTTTTCTGGTTGGGGTTCCATTAACTCAGTCGGTTCGCTGGGGTCTACGTTGGGAATGGGGGCGGCTTTGATTTTGTTTTCGCCGTCCACGAAGACCACGATCGGTTGGTGTTTGCGGGCGTCGCGGGTTTTGAGCGTGGTGAAGGTGGCCACGATCACGATGTCGCCGGGCTGAATCAGATGAGCGCCCGCACCGTTGACTTGCACCACGCCACTGCCACGTGCCGCCGCGATGGCGTAAGTCACCAGCCGGGTGCCGTTGGTCACGTCCCAGACGTGGATTTGCTCGGACGGGAGTATATCGGCAGCATCGAGCAGGTCTTCGTCAATGCTCAGACTCCCTTCGTAATGAAGCTCGGCTAACGTTACCGTGGCGCGGTGAATCTTCGACTTCATCATCGTGCGACGCATACACATCTCCTGGAGCAAAAGGCGAACAACACCATTGTAGGAATCAGGTCCACCGGCTGAAAGTCGTGACACGCCGACCGAGGGTGTCACAAAATTTTCTGTATAGTGATAGGTTGAAATTCACCTCACCCACTCTCCGACGTAATACTGTTCTGCTCACCGATTGCTGTGTGGCGTTGGGGGTGGGACTGGTGTAGGTTTCCGTGTCTGGGTTGAAGGATTGGGTGTGGGGATACGGGAAACGGACCTCGGGGCGTGACGGACCCCCGCCGTCGCCTTTCGTTTTCGAGACCGGGCCGGCGATTTACGGCTCGGGTTTTCCGCCAAAACAACAGCCCCACCGTCTAGCGGGACTGGTCCGCCACCACGTCCGCGCCCCGGTGGCTAACACGGATTCGCCTCATTGACAACGGAACAATACGCCTTGAAATACTGTACGCGGTTGCAATTCATGGCACAATCACGCTTGCTTCGTGGCGTGGATCAGCAGTTCAGCGACGGTATCGACTTCGGCTTCACGGCTCGCTTTGCTTATCGGTTCTGTTGAACCACAGGTAACTTACGCAGCTCCTCCAGAGTCTCGTTCTTGAGCCGTTCTCAAGTTTTCGAGCGGATCCACCGATAAAGAGTGATGGTTGTCCTGTCTGGGGTGGTTGGGGGCGGAAAATGACTGCGCATACGGACCCGTTGGTTGTTGGTGAACTCGTCGTCCAAAATGGCAAACAACGGGGGACGCGAATTCCGTTGCAGGCCACGGTCACCATGATCGGGTCGGCGAACCTCTGTGATGTCAAATTAACCGGGACCGGGGTCGCCGAAGTCCACTGTGCGATCAGTGTGACCGGCGCCGGCCCGACGCTTCGGTCCTGGGATTCGCAGCAGACGTTGGTGAACGGTTCGCCCACGTCCGCCGGCCTGCTGAAGCACGGGGATGAAGTTCAAGTCGGCCCGTGCGTGTTCCATCTCGAATGGCACGTTGAAGAAATGATTCCGCTCCAGGTCGCGTCACGCCGGGACGCCGGGAGCCATTCTCAAAGTCCCGTGGAAACCGATGCGGTGTGGGACATTGCCCAGCGGGAGCGGGCACTTCACGAGCAGGAATCGGAACTGGCGACGCTCCTCGATCATCGGCAACAACAACTCGCTGGGCTGCTGTATGAGTTGGCGGAACAGCGTGAGGAACTGCGGGGTTTTCGGGGGCGAGAGCGGGCACGCTTGGCCGGCGATACCGCCAAGATTACCCAGGGCAAAATCCAAATCGACCGGATGCGCAA
>JAYSXU010000242.1:0-5175 GCA_043716965.1 Fimbriiglobus sp. | reverse complement strand
AGGGGAGCATGGCAGACGGAGCGGACGTGCAATCGATCCCGACGTTGCGGGAATGGCTTGCGGCATTAACGGTCTATCAATCGGATGCGTCGGATGCGCTGGCGGGGATTGCGATGGAAGTCCGACGCGGCCTCGATTGGGTTCACGAGCAGATGGTGCAGTGGCAACGGTCGATCCGCGATTGCGAGGAAGCGGTGGTCCAAGCCAAAGCGGAGTTGGCAGCACGGCGGTTTCCGGATTGGTCGGGGCGTGATCCGGATACGACGGTGCAAGAACGCAACCTGCGGCGGGCGCAAGCGAAGCTCGAACATGCCGAAGACCAGGTCCGCAAGTGCAAGGCATGGCTGGGGAAGCTCCCGAAGATGGTTGAAGAACTGTACAGCGGGCGTGGGTACCGACTACAGATTTTCTTGGAAGGGGACATGGTCCGTGGCCTGACGTTGTTGGATCGACGCTTGGATGCGCTCGAACGCTACGCGGATTTGCGTATTGATTATTCGAGTAACCCTTCAGTCATGCCGCCGGAGAAATCGTCATGAAATTCGGTGCCAGTCGTAGTCAGCTTTATGACGCGCAAAAGACGGCCCGTGCCCGGTGGGAATCGACGGTCGAGACGTGGAACGACGACTCCCGGCGGCAGTTTGAAGAGGCGGTCTGGGAACCGCTCGACCAGATGGTTTCCGATGCGTTGCGTGGGGTGGACCAACTGTCCGTACTCTTCACGCAAATCCGCCAGGATTGCGAATTCACGCCCTGATTACCCCAATCGCCTGAGATGGTTGCCATGCCCACCGAAACGTTGTTTGAACGGGAACGCTCCGCGTTGTCTCGGTTGATTGCCTTGGTGCGAACTCGTGCCGCAGGGGAAACGATCCTGACGGAAACGTTCGCCACCACAACCACAGAAGCGGACAAGGAAGTTCAGAAACTTCGCCGTAGCATTAGCGGTTCACGAAAACGGGTGGCGGAAGAATATCAAACGAGCCACGAGACGGCCGTTGCCGCGAACAACGCGGAGCACGACGCCTCCGAAGTGGAAGCGGAAAAGACCCGGCGGGCACTCCGCAAAAAGACGGTCGATCAGTATTCCGACAAGCTGCAAAAACTCCGGCTCGAATACGAAGACAAGTTGTGGACCGTCGATTCCCTGCGAGAAGCGGGCGACAAAGAGGCCACCGACAACTACCAGGAGTTGAAGCGGAAAGTGGTTTCCGCTGGGAAGCACCTGGAGGCAAACTGGTCCGAAGCCGAAACAGTGCTTGGTAAGGTGAAACTGACCCGCAACATGGTCGCGTTTAACCCGACCCGCTTGCCGAGTGCCACCCCGACCGACCCGGTCGGCAAAATGCAAAAATGTCTGGAAGATTGCGACGCCTCCTGTCACCGACTGACGAGTGCTTCGCTCTTCAAATTTGTCGGCATTGGCCCGACGATCGTCTTAGTCGTACTATGCGGTTTGATCGGTGCGGGCTTGTCCTTCCCGCTGTTGAGCTGGCCACTGAACTTAGTGACGACACTCGGTTGGGCGATTACGGGCGGACTCTTTCTCCGCGTCCTCTTGGGCGAGTTAGCAAAGCGACAAATCCGCGATCGTGGTATTGCGTTCGGGGTGTTCCAAGCCGAGGCGGGACGGGCGGCGGGCATCCTCGACAACTACGCGGAAGCGACGTTTCAAGCGAACAAAGAGCAAGTCGCTGAGAAGTACGAGATCAACAAGAAAAAAGCCACCGAGATGTACGAGCCGCGCATCAACACGATGGAGAATCAACTCGCTTCGACGCTGAAACAGATTGACACCAACTACACGAACCGGATGGCTGAACTCCGCGAGAGTCGCGGAAATAATCACGCAACCGAGACGGACCGCTTCAAGGGTGTGATGGCCGAGATGACTGCGAAGCACGACAAGGAATTGACAGACGCCGAACAGCGTTTCGCGGAAAAAACAACAGCAGCAACGGCACACCGGGACAGCACGTTCGGCAAAGTCTCCACGAACTGGCAGGGCGGTTTGGCAAACGTCGCCGGTGTCTGCCGAGAGTTGACGGCTTATGGGGCTGACCATTTCCCACCCTGGGATGTGATCGCTCGGAGCGACCGCCCCGGTGCAACCGTCGTGCCCACCGGCATTCGCTTCGGGACATTACAAGTCGATCAAAACGCACTGCCGAACGGGGTATCGACTGACCCGCGACTGACCCCCGCCGAGCCGATTCAGACGACGATTCCCGCCTACCTGCCGTTCCCCGATGGCGCAGCGGTGTTGTTGAAAGCCCAAGACGAAGGCCGCACCCAATCGGTCGCGGCACTGCAAGCGATCATGCTCCGGTACCTCACCGCGTTGCCGCCGGGCAAAGTCCGGTTCACGATCATCGACCCCGTCGGGTTGGGGGAGAACTTCGCGGCGTTCATGCACCTCGCGGACTACGATGAAAACCTCGTCACCGCCCGCATCTGGACGGAACCGGCCCACATCGAAAAGAAGCTCGCGGACATGACGGAGCACATGGAGAACGTGATCCAGAAGTACCTCCGCAACCAGTACAAGAGCATCGAAGAATACAACCAAGCCGCCGGTGAAGTGGCTGAACCGTACCGCGTGTTGGTGATCGCCAACTTCCCGACGAACTTCACCCCGGAAGCGGCGCGACGGCTGATTAGCATCATGTCGAGCGGTCCGGCGTGCGGGGTCTGTACCCTGGTTAGTGTCGATACTCGGGCGGCATTCCCACGCGATTTTCGGCTCGCCGAGTTGGAACAAGTCTCGTTCGGTTTGACCTGGGACGACGGCAAGTTCCGCCCGTCCGATGCCGACCTCGCGGTGTTTCCACTGACCGTCGATGCTCCGCCGGCTCCGGAAGTGATTGCCTCGACGGTGCGGCGCATCGGGCAAGCTAGCAAGGACGCGGCACGGGTCGAAGTGCCGTTCGAGTTCATCATGCCGACCGCCGACAAAATCTGGAAAGGCGATGCGTCAAAGGGCTTCGACATTCCCGTCGGTCGCGCCGGGGCCACACGCCGACAGATGTTCATGGTCGGTCGTGGTACCGCCCAACATGCCTTGGTCGCCGGGAAAACCGGCTCGGGCAAATCGACGTTGCTGCACGCCCTCATCACCAACCTTGCACTGATCTACAGCCCCGACGAAGCCGAGTTGTACCTGATCGACTTCAAGAAGGGCGTCGAGTTCAAAGCCTACGCGGAGAACCGTTTGCCGCACGCGCGGGTGGTGGCGATTGAAAGCGAACGTGAGTTCGGCCTCAGTGTGTTGCAACGGCTTGATGGCATCCTGCGCGAACGCGGCGACCGTTACCGCGATGCGGGGGCAAACGACTTGGCGGGGTATCGGGAGTATTTGAAAACCAAGACGCCTGTCGTGCCATGTCCACGCATCTTGCTCGTCGTGGACGAGTTCCAAGAGTTCTTCGTCGAGGATGACAAACTGTCCCAGGAAGCGGCACTATTGCTGGATCGCCTCGTGCGGCAAGGCCGGGCGTTCGGGGTCCACGTGCTGTTGGGTTCGCAAACCATCGGCGGTTCCTACTCCATCCCGCGCAGCACGATTGACCAAATGGCAGTCCGGATTGCACTGCAATGTTCCGAAGCCGACGCCCAACTGATTCTGAGCAAGGACAACACCGCAGCCCGGCTGTTGAACCGCCCCGGCGAAGCCATTTACAACGACGCCAACGGGCTGGTCGAAGGCAACGACCCGTTCCAGGTGGTATGGCTATCCGAAGAACGCCGCGAAGAGTTGTTGACGGAAATCCGCCATCGCGGTGAAGGGCACAAGTACCCCGCACCGCTCGTTTTTGAAGGCAGTTCCGCGGCGGACGTGATGAACAACACCAAGCTGGCCGCACTCATCGCCACGCCCGCCGACCGCGTCCCGAACACGCCGCCGGTTGCGTGGCTCGGTGACCCGATCGCCATCAAAGACCCAACGGCGGTGACGTTCCGGCCCCAGTCCGCAGCGAACTTGCTGATGCTCGGCCAACACGAAGAAGCGTCGCTCGGGTTGATGGTGTCGTCGATCATCAGCTTGATGGCCCGGCTTCGTCCCAATGGTTCCAATCGCACTTTCACCGTGATCGACGGCACGCCGGACGATTCGGAATACGCGGACTATTTGAGAAACGCCACGACCGCGCTCGGGTTGTCCAACGCCCTAGTTGAACGAGCCGATCTACCGAACGCGATCAACGAATTGGCTCTGGAACTCGAGCGACGACAAAAAGGTGATGCCGAACGCAGCCCGCAATTTCTCTTCGTGCAAGGGTTGCACCGGTTGCGTGAGCTACGGAAGCCGGAGGAAGAATACGGCTTCGGCAAGAAGGGCGAACGCCAAGCGCCGCCCGGTGAGCAGTTCGCCACGATCGTCCGCGAAGGCCCGCCCCTCGGCATTCACGTCCTGGCGTGGTGCGACACCCTCACAAACCTCCAACGCGCCATCGACCGGCAGGGGTTGCGCGAATTTGCACTCCGCGTGTTGTTCCAAATGAGCGCCAGCGATTCCAGCCACCTCATTGATTCCCCCATCGCCAGCCGATTAGGACGGAACCGGGCGATGTACATCGAAGAAGGCACCGAACGCCCCGAAAAGTTCCGCCCCTACGGCCTGCCTGCCTTCACGTGGCTACGCCAAGTCGGCGAGCAGTTGGCCGGTTCGACTGTTGTTGGCACGGCCCAGTTATAAGTGATAATCTGTAGGTCGGTGTTTTGAATCGAGTGCGAGATGGAGAATCCCAATGGCAACCCTGAACATTCCAGACACAAGCTACGCCTACCTCGCTGCCCAAGCGGCGCTCTGCAACATGACGATTGAACAGTTCGTGTTGCAACGGCTCATGGCCTTGAACGGGCCAACACCGGAGCCAACGCTACCCCTAACCGGGGAAGCACGGAAAGCCGTGTTTGAAGCGATGAAACGAGATGCGGAGAAACGCGCCGATCGCTACCCGCCCGACCACGTGCTAGATGATAGCCGCGAAGCAATTTATGCGGACCGGCTGGACGCGCAACTGTGATTCTACTCGATACCAACATCCTGGTTCGTTATGCCAAGCCAATTGATCCGTTTAGGAGTTACGCAGTGGCGTTGTGAATCGGGTTCTCGAAGTCCGGCCGTGTGGCTATAGTCGCCGTCATGAGCCAGCCCAAAGTCTCCGCGGTTGA
>JAYSXU010000241.1:0-5199 GCA_043716965.1 Fimbriiglobus sp. | reverse complement strand
GCGCGAGAATAAACAGAGTTCGCAACTCCCAATGAAACCGAAGCAGCCAGCGGCTCACTGCGTAACACCCATCCACTCGGTCCCTGCGGCACGCTTCTAAACTCGCGTGCCTTGAATTTTCGTTGCAAAGCCGTCACCGCCGATAACGGCTTCGCCGAAATCGCCGACTTGGAACGCGGTCAGCGTGGTGTGAACACCATTTCGCTCGATCTTGGTCGAGATGACAGCCCGGACAACAAATTTTGTGCCGTTCTGCACGGCAATCGTCACGCTGTTAGCCGCAACATCAACGGCTGTGATTGTTCCTTCCAGCTTACTATTGGCCGGCGGGTTGCTTGTCCCGGTTGCGGGTGGCGGTACAGTAGGGGGCACGGCTGGGGGCAATGTTGAAACAGCTTGGGCTTCTAGCTTGACAGCGATGCCGTTTGTGGCGATTTTTGCCTCGCTGTGATCGCCGACCACGAACGTTGCCAACGTCGCCTTGACGCCGTTTCGTTCGATCACTGTGCCTGTCCCCGTATGCACAACCGTGACGATTCCCGCTTGGTCACGAATGCTCACGGTGCTTGCCGCCGTGTCGATCGCGGTCACCGACCCTTCGAGCGATACGGCAGGGGTACCCGAGTTTCCGGAGTTGCCCTTCCCCGTGCGGCCTTCAACGAACGCGGCTGATTTTGACTCCAGTTCCCAGGCGATGCCGTCCGGGCCGATCAACGCCTCGACCTTGTCGCCGGCTTGAAAGCTCGCCAGTGTCGTGTTGGCCTTGTCGCGTTTGATTTCGGTCCCGGCGCCGGCTTGAACGGTTACGCTCGTGCCATTTTGAAGCTGAACGGTGACACTGTTTGCGGAGGCGTTCACCGTGAGAAGCTTGCCCTCAATGTGCGAGGCCACCCCCGTCGTCACGCCAGACGTTTTCCCCGCAAGTGCGTCTTTGGGTGACGGATTGTCGTCGATCACGCGGCTGACGGAACTGAGGAATTTGTTCGTCGTTCCATCGAAGGCTCGCAACCCGTCGTCATTGCCGTGCCGCAGATGTGCAATCACGTCATCGCGCCCGTCACCGTTCAAGTCCCGTGCTTCTACCCGGACGCCGCCCCGGAACGTCGGGTCGTCGGTCAGGATCGTCGAAAGTTCATGGCCGTCCAATCCGCTCACGACCCGCACGACGGGGCCGCCACCCGGACCCGTCCCCGTAATGATGTCGTCCTTGCCGTCGCCGTTCACGTCACCTGCTGCGACCAAAACACCGCCCCGGAACGAGTCTTCATAGGCAAAATAGTTGCGTAAGACCTGGTTGTCCTTCCCGGAGAAAACTTGAACCCGTGGGCCACCGCCGACCCCCGTGCCGGTGATAATGTCGTCGCGGCCGTCGCCGTTGGTATCACCCGCCGCGACTTGAACGCCGCCCCGGAACGAGTCTTCGTAGGCGAAGAAATCCTTCAGTGTCGTCGCACCAAGGGTCTTGCCGTCCAGCACCCGAACACGCGGGCCGCCGCCGTTACCCGTGCCGGTGATAATGTCCGCGCGGCCGTCGCCGTTGGTATCCCCGAGCGTGACGAATATGCCGCCGGTAAACTGCGGCTCGTAGACGAAAAAGTCGTTCAGGGTTTGGCCCGTTTTCCCGTCCACGACCCGGATTCTCGGCCCGCCACCGCTTCCCGGTGCAATCACCAAATCCCGCACGCCGTCACCATTCACGTCCCCGAGTGCGGTATGAACGCCGCCCCGAAACGCATCTTCATAGGCTTGGACCTCGCCGAAATCTTCGCCCGTCGTCGGGTCAACCAGCTTCACAATCGGGATTCCACCATCGTCCGGGCTAATCGCTACGGCACTCGCCGGAATCGGAAACGCCGCCGGGACGATCCGAGATTCGCACTCCGTCAACTGCAATCGAACACGTGTGATACTTTGTTTTCGTGACATCGCAAACATTCCCAACGGGCGCCGGTGAGGACTACTGAACAACTAGAATAATTGGAACGGCGCGTGCCATCCGCCAAACTTTTCCCACAAGCACGCATATGGCTGCCGATAAATTCTCTGTGGCTTTCAAAAAAACCATTCACCACAGAGGGCACAGAGAGCCACAGAGAAAACCAAAACAGGTATTTCTCTTCTCTGTGGCTCTCTGTGGCTCTCTGTGCCCTCTGTGGTGAAAATTGCTTGTTCACTCCTCAGAGAATCTGGTTACATCTCAGCTCATCGCGTACAATTTTTGTACCTGCCGAATATGCTCCTCACTCTCATTCACACCGACCTTCCCGCCGGAGTTTCCGTTATGTGTTCTCATGGCATTTACTTTTGCGTCATCAGTGCGGTTGTTCTGGGTGTCGGGTCACCGGCGATGGCACAATCTCCTGTGGGGAAGCCGATCAGCTTTGTGAATGATGTTGCGCCGATCTTGAAGGAGAACTGTTTTGCGTGCCACGATGCCAAGAAGAAAAGCGGCAAGTACGACATGACGACGTTCGAGAAGCTGTTCGCTGGCGGGGTGAATGGGGAAGCAATTGTGGCGGGCAAATCGGACGAGAGCGATTTTTACACGCTGATTGTCACGACCGAAGAACGCCGGATGCCGCCCCGCGATAAAGGGGAAGCCGTGCCAGCCGCGAAGGCGAAAGTCATCGCCCAGTGGATCAAAGAAGGCGCGAAACTCGATACAGGAATTGACGCGAAGGCCGACTTGGTGAAGGAGTTGCGGGTTCGCTGGACCGCCCCGCCAGCCCCGGCGAAGTATGCGTTCCCAGTCATTGTCAACGCCTTGGCGTTCACCCCGGATAACAAGTCGCTCGTCGTCGGCGGACACCATGAACTGACGGTCTGGTCGATTGCGGATGCGAAGTTAACGAAGCGCATCCACACTCGCGCCGAACGGGCCTACGCACTGGTGTTTCTACCCGACGGCAAGCTCGTGGCGGCTGGCGGTCGGCCTGGGCAAGAAGGCGACGTGCGGATTTACGACATCAACGCGAAAGGCAAAACCACCGAGGGCATCGAGCAACTCGATGGAATTGCGGACCCCAAAGTGATGTTGAAACAACTCCTGGACGCGGACGATTCCGTGCTGTGCCTGAGCGTGTCTGCGGACGGCAAGAAACTCGCGGCGGGTGGGTGTGATCGCTCCGTTCGGGTGTGGGATCTTGCGGACGGAATCGCTTCCGCGAAGCTCGAACAAACCATCGAGAACCATGCCGACTGGGTTCTCGGGGTGACGATCTCCGCCGACGGCAAACTGATCGCCACCGCAGCACGGGACAAAACCGCCAAGGTGTGGGATTTGAAGGCCAAAGAATCCGTGATGACGTTCCCGGACCACCAACAGATTGTCTACGGCGTCGCATTAAACAAGGACGCAAGCGTCGGCTATTCAGTTGGTGCAGACAAACAATTGCGGACCTGGAAAACTAGCAGCGAAGGCAAGCAACTCAAGACCACAGGCGGGCACGGCGACGAGGTGTTCAAAATCGCCAGCCACCCACAAAACCCGATGGTGGCGACCAGTTCCGGCGACAAAACCGTGAAGCTGTGGGACACCGAAAAACTACAAGCCACCCAGACATTGCAAGGACTCACCGACTTCGTGTTCGCCCTCGCCTTCAGCCCCGATGGAACACTGATCGCAGGCGGTTCCTACGACGGCGAAGTACGAATCTGGAAGGTCGTGGATGGTACGATCGTGAAAGGCTTCAACGCCTCACCCGGCTACACCCCCAAACAAACCGCAGCGGCACCGAAGAAGTGATTGGAGTGAAGAGTTCGACCGTGCAAACCCGCGATTAAACTCCGCCAATTCGTATGGGTTAAGGCGGAACAACTGTAGTCAAACCACTGTGCCGCTCGGGTCTGGGTCGGCGTTTGGGCTGCACGCAACAACCGGCACCCAGGGAACCACGGACAGCGACCACTCCCAGGCCGACGGCCCCACACGGACCAGCCCGACCGCCTCAAGCCGGAGGTAAACCGCCGACCGGGCTACCCGCACACGGTCCGGCGGATAGCCCCACGGGCAGAACACGCGGTTGACCGGCTCCCAATCGTCGTCGCCAGCGATCCGGCTCGGCACCTTGAGGTACGGCCCTGGCCCCCAGATGTCGGTGCCGCCTAAGTCAGTGTACGCCCGCGCGAAGTCCGGCGTATGGTTGGGCAATGGCCAAACGACCGGGCGACGGAGGACGGAGGACGGCCGATTTGGACGCAGCGAGGTCGGCCCGCTCCACTGCCAACAGTTTAACGAGGCTGCGGCGGTAGAACCGGATACCGCCGATCATGTACCATCTCGCCACCCGCTGTGCCCTCCGCTGCCAAACTTGTAATTAGATTGCACGTGCGCACACGATCACTGTCACATTCCTCGGCGGTCACTCGCCACCGAACTCAGAATTACACTGGCCCAAATACAACCTGCCACTTGACGTGTTCATCCTGCCGACTCATTCCAACCCACCGAACAGATTATTCGCTATCCCGCGCAGTATCGTCGAGGGCGGCTTCGAGGCCGCGGATGGTGTCGCGGACGTTTTCGACGGACGGGTTGATTTGCATGGCTTGTCGAAAGGCTCGTAAAGCGGCGCGGGGCTTGTTGAGTTTCAAGTAGGCTTGCCCCATTCCGGCGGCCGCGCCGAAATGGTAGGGGTTGAGTCGCAACGTCACTTCACAATCGCGGACGCAACGAACAAATTCCGCCCGGCGGTAGTGGACGATGGCCCGCTGGTTGAACGCTTCGGCGAAGTCCGGGGCTTCCCGAATCAAGTCGTCCAACGCCGCGAGTGTTTGGGTTAAATCCGGCATCTGCATCGCTTGCTGGAGGAGCCAATTTTGGTCCGACGTGCCGCCGCGGAACCAAATCTCCCACAGCGAATCGGTGCAGAACTTCCGCACGAGTGTGTCATGATCCCGAAGCCCGTTTGCCAGACACGCATTGGATCGCATGTTGCCGAGCAAGCCTAATGCCAGTGCCGCCGCGCGACGGATCGGTGTTTCGGAGGATGACAGCATCCGCTGTAAGGTGCCCTCGTTGTACTTCGACTTCACAGCGTCCCGGAACGTTCGCATCCCTTCGAGCATCCCCGCTTGAAGCAAGTCCGGGTCGTCCCCGAACTGCGGCTGAGGTAGCTTGCTATAGAACTCGACGAGCATGGGCACGGACACGGCGGATCCTCAGAAAAGCGAGGCGGTCTCGAACGGCAAATTGTAGCT
>JAYSXU010000025.1:0-6531 GCA_043716965.1 Fimbriiglobus sp. | reverse complement strand
CAGGTTTCTTCTCTTAAGAGAGAAGAAACCCCCTGAACAGCACGGCACCACGGGCTCGGTCGCCCGCCGGCCGTGCGACCGAACAGCCGATGTGTTGTTGCGGTGGTGGGAACTGGTGTGGAATCGTGGCGGGTGTTGTGTCGATAATCCCGGTAACTGTTGGAACGTGAGTGAGGAGTTGGCCGTGGCATCATTAAAACGCCGGTACAAAGTTGTTGCGATTCCGTCGGGGGTTGAGCGTTTCATCAAGAACGGCGAAACCTTCGTGAGGGTGCCAGTTCGCGGTGGGAATGCGGTGGCGTGCCGGGTGATGCCCGACGGGTTGCACTGTCGAAAACCATTGGCCGCTTGGTATGGGAAGTATCGAAATCAGCGTGGCACGGTTCGCACCGTGAAGCTGACAACCGACAAGGCCGTTTCGCAGGCGATGCTGGCCGAACTGGTCAAGAAAGCCCGTCGGCAACGCCTGGGGTTGCACGACCCCGAGGAAGACCATGCCCATCGCCCACTCCCGGAGCATCTCGAAGATTACGCCACGATGATGACGGGCAAGGGGGATACCCCCGAACACGTTCATCAAACCTGCCAACGGATTCGCGCTTTGTTCGACGGCTGCGGGTTTGTGTTCCTCTCCGAAATGGATGCGGTGACAGCGTCGAAGTGGCTGACGGGACTGCGAGAAAACGGCGATACCGTTTCTTTGGCCCCTGGAAGGCTCGAATTCGCGCCAAACGAGGTTGTGGCGATACTTGGCGTGTCCGGTCAGTCCGTGCGCGCTAATACGAAACGGCACGGGTTGAAAGCCACTGGGGAAGGAAAGGCCCGTCGTTACCCCCGAGCCACCGTCGAAGCCTTGATTCAATTGAGTCAACGCGGGGCAAGCCCACAGACCGTCAACCACCACCTTCGCGCCGTTCGGGGTTTCCTTCGTTGGATGGTTCGCAACCGTCGGATTGCGACCAACCCCCTTGACACGTTGGAATTGATCGGCGTCGAAGCCGAAGTCCGACGCCAACGGCGGGAACTGACCGTGGTGCAAGTGGTCGAACTACTCGAAGCGACCCGTGCCAGCGTTCGCACGTTCCGAACTCTCACGGGCGAGGATCGCTACTTCCTTTACCTCATCGCCCTAACCGTCGGGTTCCGTGCCGGTGCTTTGGCCAGTCTAACGCCGGAAAGCTTTGCCCTCGATACCACCCCGCCGACGGTCACACTCGCTGCCATCCGTAACAAGTCCCGAACCCTGAAAGTCGTGCCACTGACTACCAATGTCGCGGGACAACTTCGGCCATTTCTGGCAACGAAATTTACGGGTCAACACGTTTGGGGCGGAACTTGGGCGAAAGACCACAAGGGCGCGTTGATGCTCCGGGGTGACCTTGAAGCAGCC
This sequence comes from Fimbriiglobus sp., assembly GCA_043716965.1. Lineage (GTDB taxonomy): Bacteria > Planctomycetota > Planctomycetia > Gemmatales > Gemmataceae > Fimbriiglobus. The sequence goes on along the minus strand of JAYSXU010000025.1, from coordinate 5,141 downwards.
AACATCCCCTACGTGCTGCCTGCGAACGACGGAACCCCGAGCTACGTTGACTTCCACGCCCTGCGGCATTCCTGCCTGACGATCTTGGGGCAAAGTGGCGTTGATTTGCGAACGTTGCAAGAACTGGCCGGACACTCGAAGCCGGAACTGACCGCCAGATACACCCACTGCGGGTTGAACGACTTAGCCGAAGCCGTCGGCAAGTTTCCGTCTGTCGATCGGTCTGCGAAAGTGACCCCGAAAGTGACCCCAACTTCCCGCATTTCGTTGCATCTTGATGCACAAGCTTGCACTGGGTCCAGTAAAGAATCGGTCCAAGCCGAATCGCTGGAAGTGCTAGGAAATGCAACAATCTACGGTGAAATACCGTGGATTGTAGAGTTTACAAAGAGCGAGGACGACGGGACTCGAACCCGCAACCTCCGGATCGACAGTCCGGTGCTCTAACCAATTGAGCTACGTCCCCTTACACCGTTTTTATAGCGGTCGCCCACCTCACTGGGAAGGGGGATATTTCACATTCTCCTGACTTAACGCTCTCACTCATTCGACGGAATTGCTCCCGCTTCCCAGACCGGCAGGATTTGCGCAGAAGAATTGATTCGACGATCCGAATTGCCGTGGGAAGTCAAGCGTCGTGTGGAGTCGAATTTCCAAACTCGCCTTGGAAATGCTCGACGTACTCGGGGCAACGTCGAATCAGCCACGACAACGCTAACCCATTTATGCGGGTGTTGCAGTCAACGGCTCACCATCGTACTTCCCGAAAGCTTTGCAGTTATTTGGACTGAAAAAAGCGAACGATTGACCGCGAATTGGAGTGCAGAATCGGTCACTTCGACACAGTCGCGGCTTCGACGCGAGGGGCATAGGATGCCACCAGTAATCGCAATGCGTCGATGTCGGACTCGGCGTGTTGCTTGTTCGCGTCTGCCAGATATTTTTTGTACAGAACTTCAAATTGCGAATCATACGGCAGCAAGAGAACACCGCCGGTCGAGTTCGAGTCCTTATGCTTTCGGCGTAGGGCGTCATCTTCCTGGATCGCTTGGTGTCGGGCGATTGCCACAATTAAATCTCGTCGCTCCGTGCCGGCAGTTCCGCCGCGCGCTTTTTGCCTTTTTTCTTCCTCACGAAAACGGGCCAACCGTTCCTTGGCGACGGGATCCGATGGCCCGGTATCCTCAGGCCAAAACGACCAGATTGCCCCTGCTGCGAGGAACAGTAGCACTGGCGCGATACCGTGCCACCACTTGCGGATCGGGTTCAGATGAAAAGACTGGAACGAGTATTGTTGGAACGTGGACGGGGGTGCAAGTGGTATTGGGTTGGCCTGTGACGCCATTGATGCCGCAACCGAGTGGGAGGTGTTCTCAACGAGTTCAGCCAAGCCGTGGACTTTTGACACGTGGACCCATCGCGCCTGAAGACCGTTCCGAATAAACGCGTCACGCGGAACGCCGCCATTCTCGGCGAGTTTTTTCAACTGTCGGGCGGTGAGCGGCCCGATCGGCCTCATTTGGCCGTTCCGGACGACGTACCACATCGACTCTTCCGGCTGGGTTTCAAATAAGCCCGCGATGGTCTTTGCGGGGTTCCACTTTCCGCCCCGCCCTCGTCGAACCAACGCCTGTCGTGGGATTTTCCCTTGCCGGCCCAGTCGGATCAACTCGCTGGACCGGAACGGGCCGGAGACATCGTCTTGCACTTTCCAGAACCACTCGGTGCTCATCCGTACCTCCCGTTCGCGTCGATCGTCTCACCACTGGCGTTTGCGTCAGACTCATAACACAATCACTCACACCAGTAGTAAATAGCAAATGTTTTCCCGGCTTCCGGTCCGGTTTTAAGCTTCCGCACAATAGACACTGCTGGCAAAATGGATTACCCGGCTTGGATACGGAGAAATGGTTGAATCGGAAGGCTTGGTTATGCCGATAATTTGGCTAGACCGTGGCAGACGCCCCGGATACCAATTTCCGGTTTCCCGATGGAGACGAATGATGTTCGCTTTTCGTAACCTTCGCACGGGCGTTTACGCTCTAGTTGCAGCACTGGCAGTGGGAACAACTAGCACGGGGTGTAAAACCACGCGGCCAATCCCGATCGACGGGGCGCCACGGGAATTCAACAAGATGTCCCTGCCCGAATACGTGATTGAACCGCCGGACATCCTCGAAATTGACCTTTTCAACGCGGTTCCAAAATCGCCCTATCGGGTTCAACCGCTCGATTCACTGTCGCTTCGTGTGGACGACACGTTTCTCAATGAGCCGATCAGTGGCGTTTACCCAGTTAGCCCCGAAGGGACCGTCGTCCTGGGGTACAAATACCCGGCTGTGAAAGTGTCCGGCCTGACGTTGGAAGAAGTGAAAACGAAGATGGAAAAAGAACTTAGTAAACTGATCAAAAAGCCGACCACGGAAGTCTCACTTGCTCAAGCCCGTGCCGTGCAGCAAGTTCGTGGGCCGCACTTGGTCCGGCCGGACGGTACGATCGGTCTCGGGAGTTACGGTTCGGTTCGAGTCGTGGGGATGACACTGCCCAACGCGAAAAAGCGAATTGAAGAACACCTCTCGGCTAACTTTGAAAACCCCGAGTTGTCGTTGGAAATCATTGGGTACAACTCGAAGGTTTACTACATGATTTACGACGGCGCCTCCGCAGGGCAACAAGTGGTTCGTCTTCCGATCACGGGAAATGAAACAGTCCTTGATGCCGTGAGCCAGATGTCCGGGTTGCCTGTGGTTGCGGACCAAAAACAGATCTGGATTAGTCGTCCCTCGACTGACACTTGCCCGTGCCAAACGTTGCCGGTCGATTGGAAAGCAATTACCGAGTGTGCCGACACCCGGACCAACTACCAACTGATTCCAGGCGACCGAATCTTTGTGAAGGCCTACGCTGCAACGACCGCAGACGTCAAGATGGCCCGAGTCCTCGCCCCAATCGAGCGGGTCTTGGGTGTGACCCTCCTGGGCGTGAGCACGGGGCGGGCATTTAACAACTTCAGCAACAATAACAACAACGGCAATATTAACCCTTAACTGCTACCGTGAACTTGGTGTAAAATGCGCAATACCTGGACTGAAGCTCTTGCTGTCAGTCCAGGTATTTCTTCACAACGAGGGCATCATGAAAGTATTGACCTGGTTAGCGTCTGCGTTCTTGCTGGCTGTCGTCGCCCAACCGGCAATTGCCCAACCGCCGTTTGTTCCCGGTGGTCAACAAAATGGACCGACCGCACGTCCGGGGGTGAGTCCGTATCTGAACTTGCTGCGGTCGTCGGGAAGCGCCGGCGCGAACTTGTATGGTCTCGTTCGCCCTCAGCAGCAAAACCAAGCGGCAATTGCAGGGTTGCAGTCCCAAGCGAATCAATCAGCCTACTCCCAATATTCCATTGACGCAAACGCCATCCCCGTCACGGGTCAACAGGTCGGGTATATGACACACAATAGTTATTTTCTGAATAACGGTCGCGGCGGAGCCGGGCGACCTGGTTTTAATGCATCCGGGGGCGGATCTGGTATGGGCGGACGCACAGGCGGAAGCGGTGGGGGCACCACGAACGCGAGCGCACCGCGCCGTTAAGGGACGTGTGCATTAACCACGGGATCGGGCAGAACCACTTGAACCACCTGATTTTCAGTGGTAGTGGATTGAAACGGTTCTGTCCGGTTCGGCAGAGGTACAACTGCGATGACATGGGACAACATTTCAAACCGTGCCGCCAGCATGAACAAGACGTAAGTCACTTCAAAGGTTTCCAACGATAAAAAAATCGCCCCAAAACAGAAGGTAAACAGGGCGCATTCAATTCCATTGACCGCCGAGAGTGCCTGCTTGGCTTCAACATCCGTCCGCCGCTGATACCGCCCACGTGCCCGTGCGAGACCTATAAAAGTCACCGCGAGCAGGCTCAAATAGATCAGCAAACCCGGATAGCCGTCGTCTGCTAAAAGTTGAAGGTATTGGCTGTGGATCGTTTGATAATTGCTACCGTGTCCATATTTACCGACCATGTAACTGGAGTTGCGAACACCAACTCCAAAAATCGGATAGTCCAACGACATCCGATACGCTGCTCCCCAGGTGCTGAACCGGGATTGCGCACTGTTGTCCGCGTCACTTTTTTCAATCGAAAAGAACCTGGCACGAACCTCTTTCCCAGTCATGGCGGGAAGACAGGCAACCCCGAACAACATTGTGGCAGCCGCCATCTGAGCACGATAGCGGCTCCGCCAAACAATGAGCGGTGTAGTACAGACCACCGCAAGCATCGCACCCCGTGAGAACGACAGCAACACGGTGTGTACCAGCAACGGCACGAATGCAGCGAAAAGCCACCGCCACCGCGACTGGAGGGCTTCCCACGCGTACAGGCAAAGTGGGATGGTCATCGCCAACATTAGCCCGCCACCGTTGTTGTCGTACCCGCACAATCCACTGTCCCGGAGGTTCATTCGGCCATCGACAAAGTAATAGAAGTTCACTTCGTAGCCGATGTAGCCAAGTGCCGTGGCAGTCATTAGGTAGATCAGCCACGCCTGTCGCGGTGTCGAGATTAACAAGCTTCCCACGAAGAACATCAGGCCGATTTTGAGGTTAAGGATCAACCAGGGGTACGCGACGTTCTGATTCACTGCGTTGATGTACGAAACAACCATCCACGAAAAAAAACAGAAAATAACGAAATGGATCCGGGACCACCCCTGACCCGGCTTATTCGTCTCACCGAATTTCTGAAGTGCGCCGAAAATTGCCGGCAACGACACGTAAAACGACCACGCGATGCCGTCCGGTAACGACCAGGACCAAAAGAACTGAGGCCGCAGAACCGCGAAGAGAAAGTAGACGAAGGCGGACCAATAGAAGCCATAAAATAAGGCTCCTCCGGTGCCAACCAGGGTCATCGCCACCATGAACAGGAGTTGTTTGCTCATCGTCGGTCATCGCGTGAAAGTTTCAACCCGTCGTCAGTATAGAGCGCGGATCGCACGCTTTGAACAGACCTCAGTTATCTGTAAGACGTCGCAATCCCGGCGATGTCGGGAAAATCGACATGCGATTAGATTGAAGGGAATTTTCTCGTTGTGCGCCCTGGACAACAAATTTGGCGTCCGGTAATATACCAGAGTCGT
>JAYSXU010000240.1:0-5207 GCA_043716965.1 Fimbriiglobus sp. | reverse complement strand
CCGGCCTTGTTTTGCAACCGCTTCATTTCCGCTTCGGCGGCGCGGGATTCGGTCGCTTTTTGCACCGCTTCGCGTTCAAGCCGTTGGCGTTCGTCGGTGGCCGCGTTGGCGTCATCGCGGGTGCGGTCCGCCACGCGGCGACGAACATCCACGCTCACTTGGTTGTGCGCCTTCACGTCCCGGTTCACGATCTGCGCCACCCGGTTCGTATCCCGGTTGTAGTAAAGCCGAACCACCCGCGTCTCCACCCGATCCGACGGGTTGAACCCGTCTTCCAAAACGCGAAACTTCGTGTACTCCGGAAACACCGTATGCGGCGCCGTCTGAAGCGTCACGCCGGTGGAGACTGAGGGCAACGACTCGTTTTTCTGCGAAAACAGAATCGTCGCAAAAGCGTAATCAGTACTCGCTGCCCCAAGTACATCCACTAATTTATTGCCGAAAACATCCTCAATCCCTGTCTTCTTCAAACCCAACTTGAAGCTGCCTGGCACGATTCCCGAAACGGATAGTGTGACTGTGTTCGTCGTTTCGTCTAACTTCGCCGTCGAAATTGTGACACCCGTTGCGGAGTTTTCGATGTGTTTGATTTCATAGCTTCCAGGAAGCTGTGCGAGCGTCTTCTTCAACGGGTTGTCCTGGTTGAAGCGGATCGAGATCGTACTCGTCCCGTCGCCGAAACCGGGCGCTGCGACGTTCTCGACCACTGGCCCTTCCGTGCGAACTTGCAAATCGACTTGCGCCGGCGTACCAACCATGTCCCCCTTAAACGCCGCCACCCTCACCACATGATCCCGCCCCGGCCCGACTTCGATTTCGACACCTCGTGTGGCTAACTCGGCACCCGTAATGGGCTTGAAAACCGCTCCGGGACGTTCGGCATCCGCGAACACCACGATACCTTGGGCGCCCGCCACATCGCTCGGCACGACCACTTTCACCTTCCGCGTATTGCCGCGATAAAGTGCGTACCCGCGTCCCAACGGATCCTCAGCGAGAGCGACGACTTTGCTCGCAGGGTCTGTCGGCGGCGCGAGCGTCACGCTACTCGGGGCGTCTAGCGAACTGGGCAAGGAGTTAAACTTGATCTTCACGGCTGTGGGGAAGTAGAAATGCTTACCGTTGAATTCGACGACCGCGTAGACGTCGATTGGGGCGAATCCGCCAAATTGATCCAGCAACAATTTGGAATCCCACGTTCCCGTGGTTGAATCCGCAGACTTCGATTCTGCGGTCACCGCAACAGGATTTTGAGTCCCGATCGCAGTGATGAATCGCACGGTACCGTTCGTTGCTTCCCCATACCGTCTTCCTGAGAGACGGAGGTACGTGCCGTAGACTTCGATGGGATTCGCTAAGGACGTTTCAGGACCGACGAACTGGCTGTTTCGATAAGCCGTGACATCAACAAAGTTCGTGAGGCCGTTGAGTTCAGCAGGGCGACGAATCGTGACGGTTGCGACCACTGGCTTGACTGTGTCTTTGCCATTCACCAACACTTTTGCTGAAATCGTCCCGTCTTTGCTACCATCGGGCAACAGGTTCGTGTTGATTGTGAATACGGATGGTTTGGTTCCATCCGCTACGATTGCTTTCGTCACTACGTCATCACTCAGCGGAGGCGTGGTGCCAACTTTCCATTGAATTGTTTCGCTTGTTACGAGTGGGCGACTCATGACGATTTTCAGCGTGGTCGATTTCAGCAAGATTGTTCCAGTCGGATTCCATTGAAACGGACCGTCCTCAACGCGCAGAACTACCAACGGATCGGCTTGAGGAGTAACGACTGGTGGGATTGCGGCTTCAGCGGCAGATGCCATTGGCTCGATCACCGCCGCCGCTTGCACCACGCTGTTCGCGGTGCGAACGGGTACGGGGTTGCGCATCGTTCGCGTCACCCGTTCGGGTAACATTCGCGGCGCTTCGGCGACGTCGCGGGGATCGAGGTCGTGTTGGGCCAAGGCTTTTGGCACAGGGTATGGGTCCGTTGCCGGTTCGACCCGGATGCGGAAATTCGTGAGAAACTGCATACCCGCCGCGCCGACCACGAGGCCGACGAGGACCACAACCAAAGTCCGGTTCATCACACACCCCCCGAATTCTGAACAGCACGCTTCAAACCAGTGGAGAAACCGGTTGAAGCGTGAGTGTTCGCCTTCAGGTGGAAGTATCGGTGTTCCGGAAATGCGGACTTTGACGATTATGACGGTCAGGTGAAAGTACCAAGCGGTCACCGCCCTAACTCGTCAACCGCAATCGGCGTCCCGAACCGTGCCGTACCGACGCGAGACAGGTTGTAAACTTGCGCAGTAATGATGCCGTTGCGAATCAACGACGAGTACCCCCGGTGGCTGATGTTGAACGTGTTCCCACTCGGGTCACCGTCTTTGATTGCGTTCAAGTTCGGGTCGAGTCGGATCGGGGGTAGTGTAATGTGGTACGCAACACTCGACGGATCACTCGGCATACCAAACTGGTTATTCGGTGTGAACACAAGCTGGAGGTGGACCGTGACGGGCGTGCTGGGAACCGTTGCGGTGAACTCGACGTCGTAAAGTCCCGTCGCGGGGTAAACCGTCAGTCGCATTCCTTCGTAAATCAGCAAGCCGTCGTCCGTCGGTGCGGCATTGCCATCCCGCGCGAAGCGGGGAATGCGGAAGTTGGCGGCGTGGTGAAACTCCTTCACCCACAAGCCGTTCACATCAAATTGCCCTGCACCACTGCCCGATTCGCAGGGGCCAACGGGGCGGACACTCGGCAAGCGTAGAAACGGTTGAAGCATCGACCCCGGACACGCCGCCTGTGTCTTCAATTGTCCATCTCCAGGGCGAGTTGCATTCGGGACATCTTGGGCAATGGACGGACTGTTTGGCAACTCGCCAAGTGGCGGGGATGCCGGTGACAAGCAAACCAACACGATAAACAACGGTGACATGACAGGTTCCTCCGTGAAACGTGAACGGGATTCGGTCTCAACACTTCAAACAGTCGTTCTTATTCTGACACGCCACTCTGAGTGTGCAGTAACTATCGAGCAAACCAGAGAAATGGAGGCGTTGCCCAGTTCTTGCATTCCTTGCAATCGTTCCACTGCGACTTTCGCTAGTCGCATTCTTCGCTGTCAATCGGTCTGTGTTGTTATTCGGGCAGGGCTTTTCCATCCCGAAATCAGGTGACATCACCGCGTGCCTGAAGTTGCCTATTATTGAGTAAGGGTTCATTCACTCGCTACGGGATCGAAATGGCTCGTCACACCTCGCCGGATTCGTCGTCGCCGGCCGTTCCCCTCACGCGGCAGGGCTTCCGGGAAGCGGCACGGTTACTGGCGTACTTGCTGCGATACCGTGGCCGGTTCGGCGCCTCGATGGTGGCACTGTTTGTGGCAAGCCTCCTGGGTTTGACGTTCCCCTACTTGGCCGGTCGAATGGTGGATGCCGCCGGGCCGAACCCGCAACGCGGTATCGACATCGACCAAGCGGCGCTGTTGCTCCTCCTGGTGTTAGCGGCACGGGCCGCGTGTTCGTTCGCCCAGACTTACTGGTTGGCCCAAGTCGGCGAACGCAGTTTGGCGGACCTACGCCAGGACACTTACGCGCGGTTGCTTCACTTGCCACTCGGGTTCTTTGCCCAACGACGGGTGGGTGAACTGTCGAGTCGGGTGGCGTCCGACTTGTCCCAAATTCAAGACGCCATGACCGGCGCGATCCCGCAGTTCTTGCGGCAAGTCCTGTTGCTGGCGGGCGGCATCGTGCTGATCGCGTTCACCTCCGGCCGGTTAACGCTGGTGATGCTGGTGTCCATCCCCCCGTTGGTTGCAGTCACCGGCGTGTTCGGCCGGGCCGTGCGGCGGATTTCACGCGACGCCCAAGACAAACTCGCGGCTGCCAACGTGATCGTGGAAGAAACATTGCAAGGCATCGCCGGTGTGAAGGCGTTCACGAATGAAAAGTACGAAGAGTCGCGGTACCGAAACGGGATCAACGAAGTAGTCGCTGCGGTGTTGCGGGGTTCCCTTTATCGCGGCGCGTTCTCCGCATTCGTCATCTTGGCACTGTTCGGTGCGGTCGTTCTTGTCCTTTGGTACGGGGCGAAGCTGGTCCAATCGGGCGACTTGAGCGTCGGCGATCTCACGCAATTTTTGCTGTACACGATGTTCGTCGGCGGGGCGGTGGGGTCGTTCGCGGAACTCTACTCGCAACTGCAACGGACGATCGGCGCCACGCAGCGGGTCCGTGAACTCCTCCAGGAAGCAGTTGAAAATGCCGGCCCAACCGGGTCCGTACCGCGGCCGTTGGGAGCGATCGAATTTGCGACCGTCACCTTTGCGTACCCGTCCCGGAAAGAAGTGACGGTTCTGAACGCGCTTTCCCTGAACGCGAAAGCCGGTGAGCGGATTGCGCTGGTAGGTGCCAGCGGTGCGGGCAAATCCACCGTCGTATCGCTACTACTACGGTTTTACGATCCCAATTCGGGGCGTGTCCTGCTCGACGGCCGTGACACCCGCGATTACCCCCTGCACGAACTGCGCTACCACACCGCGATTGTGCCCCAAGACGTGTTCCTGTTCGGCGGCACGATCGGCGAAAACATTGGGTACGGTCGCACCGGAGCCAACCAAAGTGAAATCGAAGACGCGGCCCGGAAAGCGAACGCCCACGACTTCATCACGGGATTCCCCGAAGGCTACAACACCCTGGTCGGCGAACGCGGCGTCAAGCTGTCCGGCGGCCAGCGGCAACGAGTCGCCATCGCCCGCGCCATCCTCCGCGACCCGGTCATTCTGATTTTGGATGAGGCAACCAGTTCACTCGATTCGGAAAGCGAACTGTTAGTTCAGCAGGCGCTCGACGCGCTCATGCGGGGCCGAACATCCGTCATCATCGCGCACCGACTGTCCACCGTCCGAAAGGCGGATCGGATTTACGTGATGGATGCCGGACAGGTGATCGAAACCGGCACGCACGACGAGTTGTTGGCCCACAAAGACGGGAAGTATCGCACGCTGGTCGAGTTGCAATTCGCCCGCATCGAATGAAACAGGGGACTGGGGTGTCGCTAAAAGCTCTGAGTGTCAAAGTTAGGATGCTCACCGCAGACTCGCCGAGAACGCAGCGAAATCTGTTGGACTTAGTCTTGGCTTGCCCAACGCCCTTGTATGTTTCCAAAGTACCGTACAGGTGATTGACTGAAGCCACCACGGGAGTGGG
>JAYSXU010000239.1:0-1774 GCA_043716965.1 Fimbriiglobus sp. | reverse complement strand
AAAAAGGTACCGGGCCACAACGGCAAGGTTGGCCTCATGGGGATCTCGTACCCCGGCTTTTACGCCGCCTGCGGCATGATCGACGCTCATCCGGCACTCAAAGCGGTCAGCCCGCAAGCCCCCGTTATCGACATGTTCGACGGCGACGACTGGCGCCACAACGGCGCCTTGTTGCTCACGCACAACTTCGGTTTCGAAGCGGTTTTTAACAAGATGACGCCGAAGATGTACCGGCAACACGGACAGACCGATTTCGACTTCGGAACGTCTGATGGCTACCAGTTTTTCCTGGACATGGGGCCGTTGTCCAACGCCAACACGAAGCACCTCAAGGGGAGTTCGCCGTATTGGATCGATGCAGTCAAACACGGCAATTACGATGACTTTTGCAAGAGTCGCAATCTCCGACCAAGCATCAAAAATGTCAAGCCGGCGGTACTGACAGTCGGTGGTTGGTACGACGCCGAAGACTTGGCCGGCACCCTGAATTGCTACCAGCGCGTCGCGGCCACCAGTCCCGATAGCCCACAGAATGTGTTGGTGATGGGGCCTTGGGTTCATGGTGGTTGGTACGGTGATGGTGCCGCACTCGGGCCGGTGAAATTCAATTCGAAGACGGGGGAATATTACCGCAATGAGGTGGAACTGCCGTTCTTCGAGAAGCACCTGAAAGACGCGAAAGTCGACCCGTTACCCAAGGCCGCACTGGTATTCGAAACTGGCACGAACCGCTGGCGCCGATTCGACACGTGGCCCCCGAAAGAAGCCGAACGGGTGAAGTTGCACTTCGCCGCGGATGGTGCGTTGGCGTTGACGAAAGCCGAGAAAGAATCGTTCGACGAGTACGTCTCCGACCCGGCCAAACCGGTGCCGTACGTGGAAAAAACTATCGTCGGGATGGATCAAGAATACATGACGGCCGACCAGCGCTTCGCCGGTCGTCGCCCCGATGTGCTCGTGTATCAATTGCCTGTGCAGACGGAAGATCTCAACATCGCCGGGCCGCTCGAAGTGGAGTTGCACGTCAGTACCACCGGCACCGATTCCGACTGGGTGGTGAAGTTGATCGACGTCTACCCGGACGATTTTCCGGAACTCGATCCGAACCCCGCACGCGTGAAAATGGGTGGCTATCAGCAACTCGTGCGCGGTGAACCCTTCCGGGGTAAGTACCGCAACGGTTTGGATAAACCCGAGCCGTTCGTACCGAGCCAATCGACCGTGATCAAGTTCACCATGCCGGATGTTTCGCACTCGTTCCGCACCGGCCACCGGGTGATGGTTCAAGTGCAGAGCAGTTGGTTCCCGTTCATCGACCGGAATCCGCAGTCGTTCTGCGACATCGGAACCGCGAAAGAATCGGACTTCAAAAAAGCGACCCAACGGGTTTACCACTCGGAAGCCATGCCTTCCGGGATCACTTTCCGCGTGGTGAAGTGAACTCGATTTCCGAACTGTTGCAGACCGGACTTGTCGATCCGACGCTGGTGCTGGCCCTCGCAGGTCTCCTCTGGACTTGCGGGCTAGGCCCACGCCGGTTGAGTCCGCGCGTGCAGTTGGTACTCGTGGTAGTGATCGCTCTGGGGTCGTTGGGTCAATTGACCCTCGGGATATACCGGTCGTACACGGTTCCACGCGATGTCATGCAAGACATCATTGCTGCCGAGGAATTTGCGGCGGGGCGTCCGATGCACCCGCCGGATATGAACGTCAAAATCGGGGAAGCCCTGGAAAGAGAGGGGCCACGGTACTCGTTGCTGGAATCATTTCCGAC
>JAYSXU010000238.1:0-15842 GCA_043716965.1 Fimbriiglobus sp. | reverse complement strand
AAATCCAAAACATTTTTCAGGAATTTCTCTGTGCCTCTGTGCCTCTGTGGTGAACATTGCTTTTGATGAACTCGCCTTCACCAAGTCTCGCGGGGTTCTGGCATGGGCAAACTGCTGAGGTCGGTTCCGGTGCCCGGTTGGGCGTCCGGGTGGGCGCTCCACCAGTCCGTGGACCGTTCCTCGGTCCAGTGTTCGCCGCAACCGGACAGGACGAAGGCGTGTTCCAAATCGGCGGCGTTGCTGAACCGCTCGTGGGGGTGCTTGCCCAGGCACTTCTTGACGATGGCAATCACGTCGTCCGGCGTCTGCGGGTTGTAGTTCACAATCGGGAGCGGACTTTCGTTGACGACGGCCAGCAACGTTTTCATTGGGTTGTCGCGGTGAAAAGCCTCCTTCCCTGTCAACAGGTAGTAGGCAACGCTTCCGAGGCTAAAGAGGTCACTCCGGCCGTCCAAGGATCCCCCCGAAGCCTGCTCAGGAGACATGTACTCCGGGGTTCCGACAATCAGGCCCTCACGGGTAATTTTTGCATCCGGGTCCAGCTCGTCCGCCAGGGAATGCACGAGACCAAAATCGACGACCTTCACCTGATCGTGCGGCGCACCATCCGGGAAAATCAGGATGTTTGAAGGCTTAATGTCCCGGTGAACCATGCCATGCCGATGGGCCTCCCGCAAAGCACCACAGACTTGCCGAATGATATGCACAACCCGGTCTGCGGGTTGCGGTCCGTGACGTGCGACCAAGTCTTCCAGGCTTAGCCCGTTCAGGTATTCCATCACGTAAAAAAAAGTCCCATCGTCGGCGACGCCGTAGTCGTAGATTTCTACCGTGTTCGGGTGACGAAGCTGCGCCGTGGCTTGGACCTCGCGCTCGAAGCGTCTCAGTTGTTCGGGGTTGTTCAAATACCGGGTGTGGATTCGCTTGAGCGCACACGGCCGTTTCAACAGCCGGTGTTCGGCGAGATAGACTTCCCCCATGCCGCCTTGACCGAGCTTGCGACGAAGGCGATATTGCCCCATCTCCCGAATGACTTCGCGGGCGGTCAACACTTCGTTTTGTAACGCCGCAATCTTCGCGGTGCCAAAAATTCCCAGACCCGCACCAGCCGCCAACATCGTCACGGAGATGGCAAACACTTGCAACGCATACCGCCCCACCGGAGGGTGCGTGGTCGCCGCAACAACGCTGACCCCCACGGCCACTACACACATCGCAAACGTGATCCCCACGCCGCGCGAGATTGTGTTCGGCACGAGCACGCCGTGAAACACAATCAGTGCGAACCAGTTGAAGTGAACGATGAGCGCCGCCGCGAGTGTCGCCATTTGCTCGTGTTTACGGGCCAACTCGGACATTTGCTCGTTGGCGTTGCCCTGAAACCCGAAGGTCGGACTCGCCGTCAGTACGGAGAATTGCCAATAGGCAAAGAACAGCGCCATCATCCCGAAGATGGCGATTTCCACAACGCGCAACAAGTTCTCCGAGGAGTCGCGGTAGAAGTAGAGAAACCCCGCGAAGCTCAACAGTGTCGTGAAGGTGACAATCGACAACCCCAACCCGCTGCGCCCGACCGCACTCCGACCGAACAGTTCGATGAAATTGGTGGACGCACAAATCACGAAGAACAAGAACGGAACGGCGGCAACCAAACAACAAATGAAGAGTCGATGATGGAACAGTGCCTTCGCTTCCGGGTCCAGGACCACACTGGTGTTCAAGAACCCCGCACTGGACGGCATCACGGTCCCGCGTTCCGTGATCAGTCGGATGGCCGGGGGTAACACCGTAGAAGCGGTTAGCTCGAAGTCGGTACTCGACGGGTCTGGAGATTTCCCATTCGGACTCCAGGAATTCGAGGGTAATTGAACAGTTCGGCGTGGAAATGGCCGATCAGGTCTCGCGGTAGCGGACATGGAAGCAGCTCGGTTGCATGGGCGATCAGAACGAGTCCAGCTGGATTGTAGCTTTTCTTACCGCTTTCGCTCGGGTTTGGGCAAAAAACATTCTGCCCCTGCTTGAATGGGTCAGGGCCGTTCCTTTTTTCACACTGCACGTGCCGAGAATGTCGAATTTCGTAGGAGTTACGCAGTCATGCCGAAATCCGAAACCGATCACGAAAACACGAAAGTACGAAAACGCGAAAATATCCATAAGCACCGGGGTTTGTTTCGTGTTTTCGTACTTTCGTGTTTTCGTGATCCTCTGCGTTTTTGAATTGGAGTCGGCAGTCCTACGCCAAACACAATTGCTCTGCGTAAGTCCTAGATCTATAACTTTGGGATTCTATTTTGTGTTTTCATGATCATTCGCGGTTTTTTGTCAGTATTGTCAAGCTTACGGCAAACCAAGTTGCACTGCGTAAGTCCTATTTCAATGACTTGAGTCGATTTTGACCTCAAAATCCGCTCACATTGTGAATAGGTGAATGGCCCTACCGATTTGCAGTGCTTTCGACTTCGGAACCTAGATTACGGGTTCGACTCCGATCGGGCGTAATTCGGGTTTGATTTCTGCTTTTTACATGCACGTCCAACTGAGCTAGGCACGTGAGGTTGACAAACCTCACGTGCCTTTTGCGTTTACAAGGCAGACCTGGCAATAAATTGAGTACAGCACCGGCCCTGCGTTCTCGAAGGATCACTGACGTGGGACTGGCGGCAGGGCCGTCGCATCTACATCAAGATGCTGCGAATCACTTCGCCACGACTGATCGCAGTGGGGCGGCCTTGGGTGTCGCGGATTTCGGTGTGGGGTTCGTAGCCGAGACAGTGGAGGAACGTTGCGGTCAGATCTTGGGGGGTAACGCGGCCTTCGCTGGGTTGGGCGCCGAGTTTGTCCGACGAACCGTAGACCTGCCCGCCGCGAATGCCGCCCCCGGCCAGGGCGACCGAGAAGACGTGGCCCCAGTGGTCGCGCCCGCCACGCGGGTTGAAGCGCGGGGTGCGGCCAAACTCCGAGATGCACAACACCAGCGTCTCATCGAGCAACCCGCGCTGGCTCAAGTCTTCCAACAGCGCGGAAAACCCTTGGTCCAACGTGGGTGCCAGGGCGGTCTTCAGGCGTTGACTTTCATTCGCGTGCGAATCCCAACAGGGCGCGTCGGACGGTTCATCAGAGCCACGGAACCAGTTTACGTGAACCAGCGAGACGCCCGCTTCGATCAACCGCCGGGCCAGCAAACAACTTTGCCCGAAGTGGTGGCGTCCGTAGTGGTCTCGCAATGCGGGGGCTTCCCGGCCCAGATCGAACGCGGCCCTGGCGCGTGGGGAACTGAGCAAGTCGAACGCTTCCGTCCGGCGCGGCCCGAAGCCTTCAAAGGACGAGATGGTGCGGTCGAGTTGTTGCAATAAATCGCGGCGATCACCCAAGCGATGGATCGGCGTATCGGTGCTGAGGGTGAACTCCGGGATGCGGAAGTTCGCGGCGGCCGGCTCGCAGCGGAACAGCATCGGGTCGCTACCACGACCGAGGAACCCCGCGTCCTGGCCCGGCCAAATCGAACTGTCGGTGTTGAAAATGTGCATCGGCAGCCGGACCGCCGACGGGATGCCGCCCGGATCGCCGCGAAGCCGCCGCACGATCGCCCCCAGCGTCGGCCAGTCGTTGGGCGGACCGGGGTTGACGTTCTCCGCGTTCATCGGCGAATGCGGCACGCCGGTCAGCATGTAGTAGCCGCTAGATGAGTGCGCGTTGTCCCCGGTCGAGACCCCACGCAGCAGACACAGTTTATCCGCTTGACGCGCCAAGCCGGGGAACAGCGAACTGATGCGGACGCCCGGAACGTTTGTCTCAATCGGCCCAAACTCGCCGCGAACTTCCGCAGGCGCATCCGGCTTCGGATCCCAGGTCGAGTGTTGCGGCGGACCGCCCATCATAAACAAGACGATGCAATTCTTGGCCTTCCCGCCACTTGATGTCGGGTTAGCCGTGGCCCTCGATTGCAACAACTGCGGCAACGACAGCCCGAGCGCAGCCAATCCCCCGGCCCGGAACACTTCCCGCCGCGTCACCCCGTCACACAACCGATGGCCCGACGCGCGAAAACTCAGCATCGTAATAATCTCACCTGAAGAGCAATCTGGGGTGCAGTCGTCGAAAAGCAATCCGGCAGTATGTCATGAGAGTACCCGATGGCCGAACCGAAGTCCAGACGCTGTGTGAACTGGATGGTTAGTCCTAGCGCCACACGAATTATCATTCGTGGGCTTTCGCTACCCTCACTACTCTGGCGCTCCCATGCATCGCCTTGCACTCTCCCTGTTGCTTACTCTGCTTGCATTCCCTGTCTTCGCGGCGGAGAAACCGAACGTTGTCTTGATTGTGATGGACGATCTCGGGCAGCGCGATGTTGGGTGTTACGGCAGCACTTATTACAAGACCCCGCACATTGACGCACTCGCCAAGCAAGGGGTGCGGTTCACGGAGGCGTATGCGGCGTGCCCGGTTTGCTCGCCGACGCGGGCGTCGATCCTGACGGGCAAGTATCCGCAGCGGGTGAACATCACCGATTGGATTCCCGGACAGCCCGATCGCCCCGCGCACAAGTTGAGCCGCCCGGTCATTCGCAACGAATTACCGCTCGAAGAAATCACCGTCGCGGAGGCGCTGAAGTCCGCCGGGTACGCCACCGCACACATCGGCAAATGGCACCTCGGCGGCGTGGGGTTTGAACCGCAGAAACAGGGGTTTGACATCAACATCGGCGGCGACCAAACCGGCAACCCGGCCAGTTATTTCGCACCGTACAAGAACAAAACTCGTGGCATCCCCGGCCTTGATAACGCCCCGGACGGCGAGTACCTCACGGACCGGCTGACGACCGAAGCGATCCAATTCATCACAGCGAATCAGGCGAAGCCGTTCTTCCTGTACCTGCCGCACTACGGTGTTCACACGCCGTTGCAGGCGAAGAAAGATGTCATTGCCAAGTACGCCACCGGCAAGCCGGGTTCGCAGGGCAACCCGACCTATGCGGCGATGGTGGAGAGCATGGACGACAGCGTCGGGCGGTTGATGCAGACCCTTGACGAGTTGAAGTTACGTGACAACACGCTCGTGATCTTCACCAGCGACAACGGCGGGCTGGCGACGCTTGAAGGGATGCCCGCCGCGCCCACGTTCAACGGGCCGTTACGGGAAGGCAAGGGTTACTTGTACGAGGGCGGTGTGCGGGTACCGCTCATCATGCGTGGCCCTGGGGTGGTGAAGCCGGGCGTACTCGACGGGGCGGTGTGCAGCATCGACTTCATGCCAACGATCCTGGACATCTGCGGCGTAACGACCGACGCAAAAATGGATGGCGTGACCCTGAAGGCGAAGCTCGCTGGAGCAGCCCAACTCGCACGCGATTTGTACTGGCACTACCCCCATTACGCGAACCAAGGTGGCAAGCCAGGTGGCGCGATTCGTAGCGGGGATTTCAAGCTGATCGAGTATTACGAAGACCAACGCCAAGAACTCTTCAACGTGAAAGCCGACCTGAGCGAGTCCCGCAATTTGGTCGCGGAGAAACCGGAAGTCGTGAAAGAACTCGCCGGCAAACTGGCGGCGTGGCGAAAGGAAGTCGGCGCGAAAATGCCGACACCGAACCCGACCTACAAGCCGAACCCCCAAGCCGCGAACGGCACGATCACGATTCATTCCCGCACCGCGACGGTTCATGGCATCATGCTTCGGTTCGAGCCGTTGCCGCACAAGAACACGCTCGGCTTCTGGGTCCGCGCCGACGACTACGCCACGTTCGAGTTTGAAGTGACCAAGCCCGGCGTCTTCACCGTGGAGGTGCTACAAGGGTGTGGCAAGGGCAGTGGCGGCAGCGAAGTGGAAGTGTCATCGGCTGAATCGAAGTTCACATTCATCGTGAAGGACACCGGCGGCTTTCAAGCGTTTGAAAGCCGCGACATCGGCGAGCTAACCCTCACCAAACCGGGCCGGCACACGCTCACGATCAAGCCCGTCAAGAAGCCCGGCGCCGCCGTCATGGACTTGCGCCAAATCGTGCTGAAGCCGAAGGCATAAGCGAAAGCAGTTACGGCCCAGTGGGTACAGATCCCAGCGATCGTACCCGGTCGGGGTTGCAGAACACTCGCGGTTGCATGGGATGCACTCCCCATCGGGACGTGATAAGATGTTCTGCAGTAACACGAAACAGAATGGTTACTCGACGAGTCACAATCAAATTCTCGTGAACGATTTATGTCCGCAAAACGGATTAACTCTGACAAGCCACATCTCTGGAAAGCTGACATCGCGGCTTCCGTTGACCAGTTCAACCAATGGTTCATGCAGTTTGCGCCTGTAGCGTTCCGTTCGACTCGCGTTAGGACGACGGAACATGTCAAGGCCGCGCTGGTAGCGACTCATGATCTTCGCTCACTCGTTGCGGCGACACTCATGGCAAACCCCGCTGCCCTTCCGACGTTACGGATGTGTACCGCCCCACCTTTGGCTGTTGACCGACTGATCGGTCTTGCGGGCGCGAGCAAGTCGCTGATCGGCAGCATGGAGGAAGGAAAGCTGTCAGTACGCATGAAGGCTGAGATGCTCAACGAGAACTTGAACAAGGTTTGCGCAGTTCTCAGCAAACTTCTCGACCGCGACATTTTCCCGTGGTTGGACGCGGGCAAAGACCCGACCGATCACGAACGGGACCGCGCTTCCACCATTGTCGCCGACCGCCTGTGCAGCGCCGTGGCGAACCCGATCATCCGCAACGCCCAGTAGCAGCGCCAACTCGCCCTCATCGGCGAATGGCTCGACACGCGGGGTTACCGGAAACAGCCCCATGCTCCTGGTAAGCCCCTAACCGAGATGGACGCGGGGACGTACTCGTTCCGCATGAATCTGGCTGTTGGGCAATCCGTTAAAGTTAACATTCCAATCGACGTGGTGATCCAACCTCAGAAGCTGAAGAAAGACCGTCTGCCGATTTTGATCGAAGCCAAGTCCGCAGGCGACTTCACCAACACGAACAAGCGTCGCAAGGAAGAAGCTACCAAAATCCACCAACTTCAGGCCACTTACGGGAACGACGTGTGTTTCGTGCTTTTCCTTTGTGGTTACTTCGGCAGCGACTACTTGGGGTACGAGGCCGCCGAGGGCTTCGACTGGGTGTGGGAGCATCGCATTGATGACCTCTCGGACCTGGGGCTGTGAACGACATGACCGCGCACCTTTGCAGCAAGACCGAAGCTCGACGCCAAGCGATTCAGTCGGCGATCGATGCGACCAAAACGGCCGCCGAGCGCAATCGCCTCGGTCAGTTTGCCACCCCGAACGCCCTTGCCATTGAAATCGCACGGTTTGCCGATTCACTCCTGGGCGCGGGCAATGGTAACATCCGCTTCGGGGATCCTTCCATCGGGTCTGGCAGTTTCTTCTCGGCAGTGCTTTCGGTTTTTGGACCGAAGCGAATCGAAAGCGCCGTCGGCATTGAACTGGATTCCGGCTTCGCCGATGCCGCACGAAGCCTCTGGGCTGGTGCGGGTCTAGAAATCGTGACGGGTGACTTCACGCACGTCATTGCCAACGGATCATGCCCGAAAGCACCAAACCTAATTCTTGCCAACCCGCCTTATATCCGCCATCACCACATGGAACGGGATGTTAAGCAAAGCCTGCAACGGCTCGCGCGCGAGATGACTGGTGTCGAGGTCAACGGTCTTGCGGGCCTCTACGTGTATTTTCTCTTGCTCGCCACGGCATGGCTAGAAACCGACGGCACCGCCGCATGGCTCATCCCGTCCGAGTGTATGGACGTCAATTACGGCGCGGCGCTCAAGCGTTTTCTTACGGACCGCGTCACGCTCATCCGTATGCACCGTTTTGACCCCAAAGATGTTCAGTTCGGCGACGCCCTCGTCTCGTCGGTCGTCGTTTTCTTTAAGAAGGCCCTGCCGCCACCGGGCCACGAACCCGAGTTCTCGTTCGGCGGCACAATCGCGGATCCGCACGCAGTCGATCGTGTTCCACTCGATCGACTGCGTGAATCCCGTAAATGGACGGCCTATCCGGTTCATGCCCGAAACGACCGCAGCACGATCAGCACCGGCAACGGCCCAATGCTCGCCGACTTCTTTCGTGTGCAGCGCGGCATCGCTACGGGTCACAATAAGTTCTTCATCCTCGAACGCGACGATGCGAATCGCCGCCGCCTTCCCGCTAAGTATCTGCGACCCATTCTTCCAAGCCCACGAAATCTCAAAGACATCGTAATCCACGCCGACGAGGATGGATTCCCGCAGGGAGATCGGCAACTCTGCGTACTTGACTGCGACTTACCCGAACAGGTAATCGAGACGCGATACCCGGCCTTGTGGGCATACCTGCAAACCGCCGATGCCCTCGGAGTCAAAGACGGCTACCTCGTCGGAAAGCGTACCCTTTGGTACAAGCAAGAACAACGCGAGCCGTGCCCGTTTCTCTGCACCTACATGGGCCGCGGTTCTGATGACAAGCAACCGTTCCGATTCATCTGGAATCAATCAAAAGCCATTGCGACCAATCTTTATCTCATGCTTTACCCACTGAGGTGTCTGGCAGCGATGCTCCTTCGGCACCCCGACCGAGCCGAAGATGTCCATGCTTTGCTAGCTCAAATCACCGGCCGCGAATTACGGGGCGAAGGTCGCGTTTATGGTGGCGGATTGAACAAGATCGAACCGAGCGAACTCGGACGCATTTCGGCGTTGGCGTTCATTCAGTGTTGGCCAGAATTGCAGGCGGAATCAATTCGTCAAAGGACGCTCTTCGACTGAGATGAAGCTCACTCGGGCTAGCCCATCCGCGAGCCAAAGAAACTTTATACGATACCCATCTATCGGTTCACGTCGTGACAACATCCGGCACAATTACGAAAAAACGGCCCGGTGTTTACCGGGCCGTTGCGCTGGACAGTTGTTGCCGCGATTAGTGGCGTTGGACGGCGGTGAACAGTTCGCTCATCTTGATGCCGAGTGCTAGACAGATGCGGTACAGCGTTTCGATGCTGGCGGAGTTTTTGCCTAGCTCGATTTGCGAGAGGTAGCCGAGGGACACGCCGGTGCGTTCGCTCATGTTCGAGAGCGTGAACCCGAGCGTCTTGCGGCGTTCGCGGATGGCCGAGCCGAGGCTTTCGCGCAACGCCTCTTCCGTCATCCGCAACATGCCCTTGCTTTCCAGGCAGCGGATCACGATTTCACGCAGGTGATCGACCTGGAACGGCTTCGTCAGGTAGTCGTAGGTCCGGGCACGCAGGCAGTTCAAGGCACTGTCCACGGACGGGTAGCCGGTCACCACCACGATGTTCGCCTCGGGTTGGTTGTCCCGAATCCAGTTGAACACTTGGTCCGGCTCCAGGCCCGGAATCACGTAGTCCATGATGATGAGGTGGTAGTGCGATTTCCGAGTCAGGATCGACTCGATCAACATCGGGTCTGAAACCGTGTCAATCTGAAAGTCACGGTTGGACAGCGCCGCTTGGATGACCGCACACGTAGCGGGGTCGTCGTCCAGAATCAGGAGGCGAATCTCGCCACTGCTTTGGAGTTCGCCGAGTGGCGCGGGGGTGCGTGCGGGACGCGGGGTTTGGCGGAGTCGTTCTTCAAGTTCAAGGGTCATGGGTATTTCACCCTCCGATCATGGGTGTCGAAGCAAAAGCCGGCGCGACTGCAGGACGTACCGCAGCCGGAGGAATGACAATCCGCACGAGCGTTCCGAGTTCGGGCGGGGGCACAGACTCAATCCGAATGCCGCTGCGGTGGGCGCACAGGGTTCGGTAAACAATCGCTAAACCAAGACCACGGTGGCGAACTTTCGTGGTGTAAAACGGCTCGACGAACAGCTTCGCCCGGACTTCCGGCTTGATTCCCGGTCCGGAATCCTGGACCGTCACTTCCACGTGTTGCCCCGGCGCGACCTGTCCGAGGTACGTTTTCGCATCCGTCGCGGACAGCTCAACTAATTTCGCGTTCACAACCACCCGACCGCCGACGGGCGTGGCTTCCACGGCGTTTTCCAGCAAGTGGCCGATCACCGACATCAGCGGGGCACTGTCCATTGCGACGGCCGCGAGGTTCGCCGGAATGTTCGAGATGACTTGGACGCCACCCGCAGACAACGGTCGAATCCGCAATTCTTCTTTGTTCACCGCCATCGGCACGCTACTCGGCTGCGGCTTGCTGTGGGCACTCCGGCTGAGTTGATGCAACTGTTGGGTGAACACCGTCCCGCGTTGCCCAACTTTGCTAATCTCCGTGACGAACTTCAACGGCTGCGTGCCGGCCTGCAACAGCGGGATCGTGAGATCGGCGAAGCCGATGATCCCGGTGAGGATGTTGTCGAAATCATGGGCCATCCGCCCCGCGATCAGTGCGGCATCGCTTAAGCGTTGCTGCAACCGCTCGGGATCAACAACCGGCCCGATCTTGGGGGTCAGGGCGGGCGACCGTTCGATCAATTTCACGGACAGCTTCAAGTAGTTCCGGTCCGCATCCGTCCAGGGTTCGGTGGCGGGGCGTTCGATCCAGACCACACCCGCAGCACGCCCACCCGGCGAAAGTTGGGCATAAAGTTTGCCTGCCGAGTTGGGCACTTGCCACAATACAGTGGCACTCCCGGCCCGCAACGACTTCAACACGTCCGGCAATTCAACCGGGGCATGAGAAAGTGTCTCGACGCCATCCGGCTTTGCCAGGATCATCAGGCCATTATTGGAATCGGCTGGCCAAACCACCCCTGCTGAACGCCAACCGGAAGTTCGGACCCAACCGCTGAAGAGCGCGTCGAGGGCCAAAGTATCTCGGGCTTCGTTCAACCAAGTTGGGAGGAAGGCCAAGCCGGCAGTTAGTCCGCCAAGCGTTGACATTGCGGCCCTCCAAAGTCTGAGCTGAACGGGGTAAGGAAGCTCAGACTTTGACGTAGCATGAATTAATTGTACTCAGAGCATATCTAGAACACCCTGACGCGAAGTCAACCATTTTTTGGTGTTCGGCCTCAAGAAAATGCCCGGCTCTGCCGAGAAATTGACGTGCAAACTGGGTGAAGAATCACCTAACTCCACCAATCGGAATCGTGACCGCAAAATCAACTCAAACCAGCAGTTACTTCTCTTTCTTCGGTGCCGGTGATTCAATCGCTTTGATCGCTTTTGTCGCTGCTTCTCGCACCTTGATTTGGGCGTCTCTTTGAGCTACCCGTAAAATCGGAATTGCGGATTTTGCCGATAATCCGAGTGCGCCAAGCTCCTCCACGATTGCAACGCGGACCTCAAAGTCGGCATCCGCTTTGAGTCTTTCAGTTAACACTGGTATCAATAAGTTTACATTCGATCCCAGGCCACGGCATAGCGTGCGGACGACATGTTGGCGTACCGCTTTATCGGGATCGTTCTTTAATATGTTTGTCAGTGCGGTTTCTGCCGACCTGATGGCTGGCCCGAATTTTCCCAAACTCAACACAACCGTGGTCCGAAATTCCGGATCCAAATCGGCCAATTCGGCCACGAGTGCGGTCAGAACTTCCGACTTGGCCTCACCTAAAAACCCGAGTGAGACCACCACTTCACGCCGTAGTTCAACGTCCTTTTCCGATTTCAGAACCTGCACCAGTGCCAGCGACGGTGTCGTTTTGTCATCCGGGTTGATGCGGCCCAAGGCGAAAATTGCGGCTTGGCGAATGGCTTTGTCTTTTTCGCTAACCAGAGTTAACAGCGCCGGTGCCGCATCTTTGGCCTCCGGCCCGATGCGTCCCAAGGCGTCGGCGGCGGCAGCTTTCACTTGCGGGTCGGCATCCTTCAAGGCTGCAATCAGTGGCGTGACGGCAACCTTGGCGAGCTTGCCAAATCGGCCCAACACGATTGCCACTTCACGGCGAACGTTAACGTCCTTTTCCATCCGCATCGCTATCGCCAGATCGTTCAATACGACGGCCGCGTCATCCGTCTTCTGTTGCCCAATCACGGTCGCGGCTTGTTCACGCACGGCGGCGTTCGCATCGACTTGCAGTGCTTTGCCGACCGCAACCAATGCCGGTGCCGTGGCATCTCGGTTTGCGGTGGCAATTTGTCCCAACGCCACAATTGCCGCCCGCCGCTTGCGTGGCTGCGGGTCTTCCTTCAGCATCGTCAGCCATTCGGACATTTTGCGATCATTGAAGACGGGATCGTCGGCACGAACGGCAGAGGTGCCCAATGCCAAAAGTGCGAGAACGCACAACACAGTACGCCGGACCATAACCCACCTCAAACGTGCGAGGCAATCCAATCGGACGATGTTGGATGATATGACGTGCTCAGGAAATCGGGCAACCGCTGTGAAAAGATCACTGAGCAGAGGACGTAAGTCCTCCGAGGTAGACTGCACTCGGAGAACTTACGTCCTCCGCTCAGGAAAACTGCATGAAACATCGTAAAGCTAGCGTCTAAACTCCTGCCTTCACGACTTGCTTGCTCGGCACGCGGTGGTCCACCTTGGGTTTGCCCTCGCCGAAGATCAACAGGAGTGGGCTGGCGATGTAGATCGACGAGTACGTCCCGACGATCACGCCGATGACCATCACGAAGGAGAACAGGTGGACGCCTTCGCCGCCGAACAGGTACAGCACGGCGACCACCAGGAACACGGTCAGGCTGGCCAGCACGGTCCGGCTGAGGGTTTGGTTGACACTGTCGTTGATAATCTGCGGCGTCAGCAGTGGGTTCTTGCCACGAACTTCCCGGATGCGGTCGAAGACCACGATCGTGTCGTTCACGGAGTAGCCGACCAGCGTGAGCAGGGCGGCGACGGCGGCGAGGTCGATCTTGAAGTCGTGCAGTTGAAGCAGGTGCCCGAACGGGTTGTCGTACAGGTAGTGACAAACCGCAATCGCCCCGAGGGTGAAGCACAAGTCGTGAATCAGGCAGATGACCGCCGCGAGGCCGAACGTCCAGTTGCCGAAGCGGAACCAAAGGTAGGCCAGAATCGCCAGCCAACTTGCCACAATCGCGTACAAGGCTTTGTTACGGGTATCGGCAGCCAAGGCGGGGTCGAAGGTTTCGAGGCGGTCCGGAATCGGGCGGGCGGCGAACGCATCTTTGGCACGCTTCAGGGCACCGTCGAACGCGGCGGCTTCGTCGGTCGCTTTCTTGTCACCCGCAATTGGCTTTTTTGTGTCGAATGCGTCGCGGAGCGCTATGAACTCCGGGTTCGTCGAAACGCTCACGCGGATCTTGGCGTACTGGCCGGTCGTGCCTTCTTGCGTCGATGCTGCCACGTCGCCTTCGGTCGCAACGCCCGCAACTTGCAGCCCGGACGCCCCGCCGACCAGCGGCCAGCGACCGATGAGCTTCAGTTCCCGTTCTATGAACCCACCGAGGTAACGCGGGGACGCGGGCCGATCGAGCGTCAGCGTCGCCGATGGTCCTTCGATCTTGGTGTCCATGACCTTCGTGCTCGACAGTAACGGCGTGGTGCCGTCACGCAGGAGCCGGTCGAGCATGACTTGAACCAGTTCCTTTTCGCGTTCCGTCGTGCGGATCGTGAAGGACCGGGATTTCGCGCTGCCGTAGTTTTCACCGCCGACGAAGACTTGCTCGACAGACAGGCCGGGGAGCTTGGAGGCCCGCCCCATCACGTCCGCTTTTTGGGCGGCTTCGTCGGCGCCATCGGGCTTGTTCACCAGCGTGACGACGGCCTTGCTGTCGTCGCTGTAAGTGATTTCATAGATGTACTCCGCGCCGGTTCGTGGGGCGGCATCGGCGATGTCCTTGTCGGGCTTGATCCAGACCGCGTCCTTGACCTTCAGCCGTTCCTTCTGGGAATCTTCGCCGAGTAAACTCAGGAAGCCTTTCTTGTCGGTATCGCTGAGTGCCCGCTCTTGGCCTTCCGCGAGCCGACCGCCGTAAGCGGTCCCTTTGGTGAAGTCCACGTTGAGGGCCGCTTCGCCGCGGTACAGGAACAGCGCGAGGCCCAAGACCGTCGTGACGGCAGTGAAGGTGAACATCGCGTGGCGGATGCGCATGAAATCGAAGTTCGGGCGGGCGAACAGTTTCATCATGCGCAGTTCGCTAATCCAGCGACGGCTGAGCCAGAAGTCGAACATCAACCGCGTCATGTACAGGGCGGTGAACAGGCTGATAATCAGGCCGACCGTCAAGCTCACGCTGAAGCCCTTCAGGTTGTCGTTGCCGAACGCATACAGCACGATACAGGTGAAGATGCTCGTTAAGTGTGTGTCAATAATCGTCGCAAACGCCCGGTCGTAACCCAGCCGTATGGACGTGGCGAGGTTGGCCCCTTTCTCGCGCTCTTCCCGGATGCGTTCGTAGATCAGCACGTTGGCATCGACGGCCATCCCGAGCATCAGCACAATCCCGGCCAACCCCGGCAAGGTGAACGCGGCGTTGACCGCGACCATGAAACCGATGGTTAACAGCAAGTTCATCGTCAGGGCGACGCACGCCACGACGCCGGCAAAGCGGTAGTAGACCACCATAAACGCGAGCACGGCGGCGAACGAGACGACCACGGCCATCAGCCCTTTCTGGATCGTGTCTTGCCCCAGGGTCGGCCCAACACTGTTCTCGCTCACCGGGTCGGGCTTCAGTTCGGCGTTCAATGCCCCGGACCGCAAGATGTATACCAGTCGGTTCACGGCCCCTTGGTCGAAACTTGATCCGCTAATTTGACCGGAGTTCGTAATCACCGTGTCCAGCGACGGCGCGGAGACGATTTTCTCATCCATGATGATGGCGAGTTGCCGTTTGAAGCCGTTCTCGGACTTGCGGTTCCGCTCGGAGATTTTACCGAACCGGCTCGCACCCGTTGCGTTGAAACTAAAGCCGACTGCCGGGTCCAACCCGCGACTGTCCGACCGCGCTTGCATTCCGCAATCACGGTCTACCCGCATCGCATCGGCGGCGGAAATGCGGGTGAGAACGAAGTATTCGATCTTCTTGTCTTTCTCGTCCTTCGGCACCACGCTTCGGCTGTCTTCACGGGTGAAGAAAAGGTCGTTGCTGAGCGAGACCAGCACCCCGGCTTTGGCCATCGCGTTGCCGTTCGCAGCACGAGCATCAGCGAATTGCTTGAAGTACCACGGCGGGGTTTGTTTGCTACCGCGTCGAGGGGCCGGGGCTTCAGCCGAGTAGGCGTTGCTGAGGCCGTAAGTGTCCCGTTCTTCGCGGCCAAGTTCGACCCACTCGTAGGTGGTGTCCACTTCGTCACGGCCGTCGAACTTGACTTTGTAAACGCCTTGGGGCGGGGTCGGGGGCAGCCCGCGTTTGGCGAGTTCTTCGAGTTCGGCTTTCGTCTTCGGATCGGTCGCCGCTTTCTCAAGGGTGCGGCGGGCTTCGTCAATCCCTTCGCGGTCGTCGGTGGTGTTGGCCACGATGCGGAACTCCAGCACGCCGACTTGGCGGACGAGTCCCATCACTTCTTGCACAAAGTCTTCCGTGTTGCCTTCTTTTTCGCCGCTCGTGGAACCGGCCCGTGGCAGGATGATTTCGATCCGCGTACTACCAACTGGCCGCACGATGACGTTGCGTAAGTCGGCGGGGTCGATCCGCCGTTTCAGGTTTTCCGCCAGCTTCTTGATTTCATCGGACGACAACCCGGTCGCTTGTTGACCGTCTTCGCCTTTCTTGCCCTTCAGCGAACGCTCGACGTTCACCTCGTAGACCAAGATGGTCCCGCCGGCGAGGTCGATCCCGCGTCGAAAGCCCGCTTGGCCCTTCGACTCGTTCAGGAACGCCCACCCGACGCGCACACCTGCTAACGTTGTCGGGATCAAGCAGATGAGAAGCCCGAGTAAAAAGTTACGACGCATGGCTCGCCTTCAGTGAATCGACCCGAACACCCCACGTCATGTGGGGGTCAAAGTTTGGA
>JAYSXU010000237.1:0-5222 GCA_043716965.1 Fimbriiglobus sp. | reverse complement strand
CGGTGTTCGAGGCCAACTGCGCGAAGTGCCATCAGTTCGAGGGCAAGGGGCAAAACGTCGGCCCGGCACTCGACGGGGCGGGGCGGGACATCGAGTACATCCTCGCCAACGTGATCGACCCGAACCGCGTGATCGGCGCGCCGTACTTCTTGCGAACACTGACAACCAGTGACGGCCGCGTCGAGCAGGGGTTGTTGCACGAAGAGGACGACAAAACCATCACGCTGAAGGTCGAAAACGGCGTGCTGAAAAAGTTCGCCAAGGCCGATCTGGACGGCCCCGTGAAGGTCCAAGAGAAGTCGATGATGCCCGAGGGACTGACTTACGGCATGAAGACCGACGACTTCCGCGACCTCGTGCGGTACGTCATGGCGAACCCGTTCATCACGGACGTGACTGTGAACGGCAAGCGCACCACCGCACCCCCCACCGGGCGAATTGAATTGCCCGACAGCAAAGCCATCATCGAAGCCGAAGTGACGGCGGCGAACGATGTCAAAACGCAACTGCTACTCGGCCTCAGTGGTGACTACACTGTGAAGCTCAACGGCACCGTGATCGCCATCGGCAAGAGTACGCAACCCGAACCGGACCGCACTGTCATCCCGTTGTCACTGCCGAAGGGGACGCACCAAATCACGATCACCGCGACTGGCAAAGCGGTGTATACCCGGCTAATGGACTTGGATCGAAAGTTGAGCTACCCGGATGTCGGGATGAAGAAGTGAGGATTCGACCTGTTTCGGCGGGGTGATTTCGATGGGAAATCACCCCGCCGATCCGGGAAATTGAGTACGCCATCTACTTCTTGTTGGTGAACGCCGGGTGTTGCTTGCGTCCGGCGGATTCCATGTAGGCGATCAGGTCGAGGATGTCATCGCTTGATAGCACATCGACGAGGTGGGCGGGCATCGGCGAAAGCTTCGCGGCTTTTCTGGTGTCGATGTCGCCCTTTTTGATTTCGATCCGCTTCGGGTCCAGCGAATCCGGTTGGACCGAAATCGTGGTGCGGTTTTCATCGACGACCCGACCAATTACCACCTTGCCATCCAGGGTGTTGAACTCTTCGTTTTGGTACTGCTCGGAGATCACCTTCGACGGTTCGATGATTGATTCCAACAACGCCCGGCGGTCGAAGCGGCTAGCGACGGCTGTTAACTCGGGGCCAACGGCACCACCGTAGTCACTGAACCGATGGCACTTCGCACACTGGGCGTCGGCGTAAGCTTGCTTGCCCTTTTCGAAGTCGCGCCCCTTGCTCGCCTTGTCCAGGACGGGCATGATGTCGTCCATCTTCCAGTCCTTCACGAAGGCTCGCGGCTTGACTTCGACCGTGACCGTGGCCGCTTTGTCGATCGCCGCAATCATCGGTTCGAGTTCCTTGCGTTCGGTCGGGGACAAGTTGGTAACGT
Organism: Fimbriiglobus sp.; assembly: GCA_043716965.1. Lineage (GTDB taxonomy): Bacteria > Planctomycetota > Planctomycetia > Gemmatales > Gemmataceae > Fimbriiglobus. The sequence goes on along the minus strand of JAYSXU010000237.1, from coordinate 3,810 downwards.
ACTCCTTCAGGAAGTTCTTCAGGAAGTTCGCGTAGCTGTTGCCGTCCGCATACGGGCGCCCGGCTTCGTCGAACCACTTCGTCAGTTGGGCCGGGTGCGCCATCTTGCCTTTGTCCTTGGTCCAATAGCCCAGGTACTCTTTGCGTTGGTCCAGCGTCCAGAATCCGATTGGCAGCGTTCGCAGGTGGAACAAGTAATGGAGTCGGTCTTCCTGCGTCTTCGCGTTCGCCATCAGCTTCAGGCACTTCGCCAGCACTTTCGGCGATTGGAGGAAGATCAAAACCTGTGCCGCTTCGCGGTTGAAGTCTTCGTTCGCTGCCGGGAACAGCGCGTCGATTTCAGTCGTGAGCTTCCGGGCGTAGTCAGCAGGCGGTGAGCCGTGCCGCGTCGATGCCACCTGGATCACGCGGAGTTTGTCGAGCTTCTGCGCGTCGCTTAACTTGGAGAGGGGAAGTTGTTCGAGCGCCGCAAGTAACTCGGCCAAGTCCTTGTAGTCCCCAGCGCGGGCCAACGCCAACAACGCCATCAACGCGGCGGTGGGTTGCTTCTCCGCGATGGCTTTGGCTTTCCATTCCGCAACCGGTTGAAACTCGATGGCGACCCTTGCGGCAAACCGCAGGAAGCGATCGTCGCTATTCAACTGGGGCCATGCTATCGCCACGGCCTTGGCGTCCGTGTGCCCGTGGAACGCTTCGAGGGTGTGACGCAACGCACGTTCTTTTTCTCCGACTTTATCGTGCAGGTCCACTTTCGCGGTCGGTTCCGTGCCGGTGTAAGTGACCCGGTACAGTGCCGACTGGTTGTTCCGACCGCCGATGACGAAATACATCGCCCCGTCGTCGCCGATCACCACGTCCGAGATGTTCAACGGCTTCTTTGGCGAGACGCCATCAATTCCTTTCGGTGCCACGAGGTTCTCGCACGTCGCGTTGTAACTCGACCCGTTCGGGGTCATGTGAACCGCGATGAGACGGCCGTAAGACCAGTCGCTGACGAAAATCGCCTTCTGGTACTTCGCGGGGAACTTGGCCCCGACGCCGTTGCAAACGCCCGTTGGCGAACCGACGCCGACGTTCACGACGGGTGGCAGGTTGTCCGGGTAGTAGTCCGGCCACACGCCGGTGCCGGACCGCCAGCCGTGTTCGGACCCGATCGTGCAGTGGTTCACCCGCGTCGGGCGGTACCACGGCATCCCCCAGTCCCATTCCATGTCGCTGTCGAAAGTAAATAGTTCCCCGTCGGCGTTGAACGTGAAGTCGTAGGCGTTGCGGAAGCCGCCGAGAACCAGTTCCCATTCCTTGCCGTCCGCATCGGTGCGGGCCACGTAGCCGCCGGGGGCGAGAATCCCGGCCGCGTGGCCGTTGCCGTCCCACTGGCGTGGCAGCAGCAAGTCTTCGCGGTAATCCTTGAACGGCGACTTCGGCGAAAGCCCGTCGGGTAGCTTCGTGTGGTTGCCGATCATCACGTAGAGTTTGCCGTCTTGGCCGAGCGCGATGGCATGGGCACCGTGTTCGCCGTTGGCCTTGAAATCCTTGAGTAATTTCACGTCGTCGTACTGGCCCGTCCCCTTCGTATCGCGGCAGCGGTACAGGCCGTAGCCACCACCCGGACCAGCGCCCATGACGTAAAGGCTGTCGTGTGCGTACAGTATCCCCATGAGTTCGCTGATCGGCAAATCCAGCTTTTCCATGATCTCCACTTGGCCGTCTTTCAACGTCGCACGAAGAACGGGCTGGTTGCGCTGGCCGCTGATAATCAGCCGCCCCTTGTTGTCCTTGCCCATGTTGATCCACGAGCCTTCCGTCGTCGGGTCGGCGGTGTAAATCAGATCAACCTTAAACCCCGGCGCGGTGGTGAGGTCGCTTGGTGACGTGGCCTCACGTTTCTGCGGCGGCTTTTTATCTTGTTGCTTCTTGGCCTGAGTCTTTTTCTGAGGTTCTTGGGCCTCGCCAAAAGCCGCAAGGCCGATGACGGCGATTGCTAGCAAAACAAATCGAGACACGGGAGAGCCTTTCAAAATCGTGAAGGAGAGGCGGGAGTCAACGAGTGGTCGCGGACCGTGAAGGTCGTGCGGTTAGAACCAGTTTGCACTAGCCGTAAGGGATCGTCAAGCAGTTTTCACGCGGCGCGATTTTATGGGGCGTAGCAAATCTTTCTGGCTCTTTGCCTACAACAGGTTTTCGGCCCTGAAGGGGACGTGCTGTCAGCCCAGGGCCATGCCCTGGGACCGGGCAACGATCGGGTTATTCTTCAATTCAGGACGGTTCATACCAAATGGTAACCAACCGAACGAACCGTCCATGCGAGGGTTCCCAGGGCATGGCCCTGGGCTGACAGCACGTCCCCTTCAGGGCCGAAGAGCAAGAGAATTCAACCGCCAGAAAAATTTACCACCCCCGGACTTATTCACCATCCGGGTCCAATCCCGCCGCAAGCATTTTGGCCCGGAGTCGTTCCAATCGCGTTTCAACATCGTCGGCCCGTTTGTCCGCCTGGGCAGCGTGATCGGCTTCGCGTTCGGCGCGTTTGTCCGCCTGCATAGCCCTTTTATCAGACTGTTTGGCACGTTCGGCTGCCTCGATGGCTTGTTTACCCAACTCGATGAAGGTTAGAAACCGTTGTCCGTTTGCGCCGTAGATGTGCAAATCGGAACCAACCCGTTCAAACCGAATGCCAAGCCGGGGGCTGACAAACGGAGTCCAATCCTTGACCTGGGTTACGCCGCGACGGGCGCGGGTGTACCCTTCGAGTTTGTTTTTGTCCGGGTTGTAAATGTAGAACTCTTCGGCGCCGTAGCGGAAGTAAAACTCGCGCTTATCCAGCATCTCTTGACGGGTGTTGCTCGGCGACAGAATCTCGAAGATGACTTGCGGGAAGATGTCGCCTTCGACCCAAACTTGGTAACTCCCCCGGTGCCCTTTAGGCCGACCGAAGGCAACATACACGTCCGGGGCGGTGACGATTGTGTTATCGCCTTCGACGGGGTAAATGAAGTTGTCCATCGCCACGAACACGTCCGGGTCGTCCCGGTATTGCAGGTCGAGGTTGCCCATGATCGTGACGATGCACTCGGCCTGTTTGGTGTTCTCGGCCATCGGTTTGCCGTCGGATTCGGGGTAGAACACGGTACTCGGCGGTTGCGAGCGAAACGGCACGATCATGATAAAAACCTCTTCAAAATGGCAGCGAACGCCCCATTGTTCGCGGTTCTTCTGGTTGTTTTGTAGGTCGAGTCGAGTCTTCGAGGCTCGACACGAACCTGTGAACGGAATAAGACCAGCCGTTCGTCTGCTGGTAGTCGAGTGTCGGGCCTTGTCGCAAAGCCTCCTCGACCACGACCTACAAATCGCCAGCATCATTTGCAACGAACACACTACTTATCGCTCTTCTTCTTACACGCGGCGAGGCTGAGGAGCACGAAGCCGGTGCCGTAGGGTTTGTGGTAGTCGTACAACGGGTAATCGAACCACGAGCCATCACCCTCTTGCAAGTCCATTAAAATCGCGGCGAAGTGATCCTGGTAGAACGCGCGGTCCTTCTCCGGCAGTTGGGGGATGGTGATTGCGGCGTAGTAATGGCCGAAGAAGTAGAAGTACCCGGCGACTTGAAAGAACGATTCGTGCGGGACTGGTTTCTTGCGACCCAAGCTCAGCCACCCGTTGCGGCTAATGAGCTTGTCGAGCCACTCTTTCAGCACATCATCCGTGATCTTTTCATCGCCCCAATAGCGCAGCGCGATGTTACACGCCGGACTTCGTCCGAGGCTCCCGGCGGCTTGGTTGATACCCATCGTCGGGCGGGACCACATGT
>JAYSXU010000236.1:0-1783 GCA_043716965.1 Fimbriiglobus sp. | reverse complement strand
CGTTCAAATCGTTCTTCACGTTACTCTTGCTGCAACAACTATTTGCCTCGCTCCGACAGAACCGGCTGTTAGCGGAAACCGTCGGGGATTACTGGTCTCCTCACGTGCCGATCCGGGATCGCGCCCGATCGGTGCTACCACAATTCGGGCCGTCGGCGATTACCCCTGTGCTAATCGCGCTGCGCAGGGCGGAAGTCCTAACCCAAGAGCAACGGGACCAACTCCCGCTAGTCCTGGCGGGGATTGGTCCGTCCGCGATTCCTGGCCTGATGCGTCATTTGCACGACCTCCACGAACCGACTCGGGCAATCACCGCGACAACTCTGGGGCTGCTGAAAGTCCGAAGTGCAATCCCTGGGTTATGTAATTTGTCCGACGACCCGTCGCAAGCCGTTCGAGTGGCAAGTGTTGAAGCACTCGGTCTTATCGGCGAAGAATACGCCCAACAGGACAAGCGAAAAACTGGAATCGGTTTGCCGATCAAGCGGCGTGGCTGGCTGTTCCGAAGATTCACCACCGAATCGGAGCAACAGCCGCGTTGGTGGCAACAGGCGGGACGCTGGGTCCGAGATCCCCGCTTCCGGACCCGGCCTGTGGTGGTGACCGACGACATCCGTGAACTGGTTCTCACACTTCAAACAAGCTTGAACGACGAGTCCACGGCAGTGCGTAGCTTGGCCGCAACTGCGGTTGGGAAGATCGGAACGCAAGCCGCACCGACCAAAGCCACACTCATCAAACTACTCCAGACGGATACCGATGAAGTTCAGGTTCAAGCCGCGTTGGCGCTCGCTAAAATCAGCCCGGCAGAACCGGACGTGATTGCCGCACTTGTATCGGCGCTATCCGACCCCAACGACGATGTTCGGATCGCGTCGGCGACAGCGCTGGGGGAGTTCCGCGAGGCTGCCGCCTCGGCGGTGTCCGCGATCGTGGCGTTGCTTCAAGACCGCAGCGACGAAGTTCGCGCCGCCGCCGCCGCCGCCGTCAGCCGCATTGGGGTGAAGTGTGACGAGTCCGCACAATCCCTGATCGAAGGGTTAACCAGCACGGACAACATGGTTCGCGCGCAGACGGCAGAATCGCTGGGCCGGATTGGTAGCGTCGCCGAGACGGCCGCGCCTGCTCTTGCGGAAGCTTTGTCCGACGACAACGACTTGGTGCGTGCCAAGGCAGCCGAAGCGCTGGGGCGAATCGGCCAAGCCGCCGCTCCCGCCGCTGTTCCTGGTTTAATGCGACTGTTGCGTGACGAAGATAACTGGGTCCGGGCACTCGCCGCCGAAGCACTCGGCGAAATGGGCGTCGCCGCCGGAGATGCTGCACCGGCGCTGCTACGCTCCCTCCAGCACACCAACCCCAATGTCCGCGCGAACGCAGCCGAGGCACTGGGTAAACTCCGTGCCGTTCATGCCCGGACCGTGCTGGAAGAAGCTTGCCGCGATGAAGATGTGACCGTTCGTGCCAAAGCCGTGTGGGCTGTCAGCATCATCGGCCCACTGACGCCGTCCTCGCAAGCCTGCCTGCTGGCAGCCACAACCGACCTCAGCCCGGAAGTTCGGGCGATTGCCGCTGACAGTATCGCCACACACGCCGGGGACTGGCCCAACGCCTTGGGAGCACTCATCCCGCTGATTTCGGACGGGAACACCGACATCGCCGTTCGCGCCATGCAAGCCTTGCATCAATTTCAAACCTACTCCGAAGCCGCGATTGAAGCCGTCACGCAGCGGTTAAACGGCAACCAAGATTCCCGCGTTCAATCCGCCGCCGCGTTGACCTTGAG
>JAYSXU010000235.1:0-5232 GCA_043716965.1 Fimbriiglobus sp. | reverse complement strand
CGCTGAAGCCGGTGATCCACGGCAAGATCGAACGCGACGGCTACACCGTTGAAAAAGTCTTCTTCGCCAGCACGCCAGGGCACTACGTTTGTGGCAACTTGTACCGCCCTGCCGGTGAACCGACGAAGCGGCCTGCCGTGCTATTCGCGCACGGCCACTTTGCGAACGGGCGGTTTCATGATGCCGGGGAATCAGCGGGGCAAGCAGCGATCAAACGCGGTGAAGAGTCGGACATCGACCGCGCACGCTTCTTAATTCAGATCCTGCCCGCGACGTTGGCGAGAATGGGGTTCGTGGTTTTTCAATACGACATGATCGGGTACGCCGATAGCACCGCGATTCCGCACATTGCCCGTTCCGGCGTGCCACATTCGGAAGGCTTCGCGGATGTCGAAGGGGAATTAAGGCTGCAAAGTTTGATGGGGTTGCAGACCTGGAACAGCATGCGATCGCTCGATTTTCTTTGCGAACTTCCTGACGTGGACGTGAAGAAAATCGGCATCACCGGGGCAAGCGGTGGTGGCACGCAGACGTTCCTACTCGCCGCAATTGACGACCGCATCGCGGCGGCATTCCCGGCGGTGATGGTTTCGACGGCGATGCAAGGCGGGTGCGTGTGCGAAAACTGCAGCTACTTGCGCGTCCACACCGGCAACATCGAACTCGCAGGGGTGTTCGCCCCGAAGCCGCAAGCGATGTCCGGCGCCAACGACTGGACCAAGGAAATTATGACGAAAGGCTTCCCGGAACTTCGCCAACTTTACAAGCTGTACGGCGCCGAGGAAAACGTCGCGGCGAAAGCCTGGGTGCAGTTCCCGCACAACTACGGCCAGCCGAGCCGCGAGTTCATGTACACGTGGTTCAAGAAGCACCTGCAAGCCGGGAGCGGCGGGGTGGAAGAGAAGCCGTTCAAGCCGGTGCCGATCAAGGAATTGTCCGTTTTCGATGACAAGCACCCACGCCCCACGGACGAACTCGGTGCGATGAAGTTCCGGGAGGTGATGAGCCAAGCCTCCGACGCGCAGATGGCGAAGCTGGCCCCGACGGACGAAAAGAGTTTGACCGAGTTCCGCAAAGTCGTCGGCACGGCGTTGCGAGTGATGGTCAATAGCTCCGTACCCAGCACGGTCACGGTGCAAGGGTATTCGAGTCAAGAAAAGGACAACTTCACCATCCACAAGGCGATCCTGGGCCGCAAGGGGGAAGGCGACGCGGTGCCGTCAATGGGCTTGATACCAAAGGGGTTCAGTTGTAGCTGTGCGGTGCTGTGGCTGCACCCGAAAGGTATCGCCAGCATGATGCAAAACGGCGCCCTCGCACCTGAAGTGAGGGCGTTGCACGACAAAGGCTACGCGGTATTCGGTATCGACCCACTTGGCGTTGGGGCGCTGACGCCCGACAAGCCGTTCACGACCCACAAGGACTACGCCGGGTTCACCTTCGGCTACAACCGCTCGCTCGTGGCCAACCAAGTCCACGACGCGCTCACCGCCATCGGCAACTTGATGCACAACGCGCAGATCAAAACCGTTCACGTCATCGGCTGGGCGGAGATGGGACCGATTGCCGTGCTTGCCAAGGCGATGGCGGGCGACAAGGTGAAAAGACTGGCTGCCGACTTGAACCAGTTCCGCTTCGAGGCAATCAAGAACATCAACGACCCGATGTTGCTCCCCGGAGCCACCAAATACGGCGGACTGGGCGCGTTCCTCGCGCTGTGCGCCCCCGGTGAAGTCCTCGCCCACAACCACAAGGGAACCAGCACCGGCAAGCTCCCCCAAGCCGCCTACGCTGCGAGCGGCGCGAAAGACAAGCTCACCCGCGTGAACGAAAAGATGGACGCCGCGAAGGTGATCGAGTGGGTGGTGAGTTAAGGTCGGAGCGCGACAAGTGGGTTTCGCCGGTGGGGATCGAGTGCTGGACATCGTGTTCCGTCTGGAGCGCCGGTTCGGCGTGCGGCTCGAACCATCCTACTTCGACCAACTGGGTCGTAAGCGCAACTACAACGAACTGACCGCCGGCGATTTGTTCGATGTCGTTAGCTGTAGCCTTTAAGCAGTTGGCCGACCCGTTCCCGTAAACTGTTGGAACGGGGTCCGGCTTGAATTGGCCAACTCGTTGTCCGTGTCTCCGCTCAGTATCCGCCGTGAGAGCAGGCTCGTAAGCGATCTGGGCATGGAGTAGTTCATCCATACCACTACCCGGAGCCAAGATCGCGTACCCGGCGACGAATAGTTACCAGTTGGTACACAGCAGAAGCAGGCGAACGGCGCGACGTAAGTCCGCCGGTGTACCACTCAGGCGGACCACTCAGGCGGACCACTCAGGCGGACCACCGGCGGACCACCGGCGGACCACCGGCGGACTTACGTCGCGCCGTTCGCCTTGAAACGCACTTTTGCCAAAATTGATGCCCCGAACTAGCGTTAACCGCTTCCGAGTGAAACACCAGTTATGAAGACCGCGTCGCTGCTAACTGTACTCGTCGTCTGTTGTCTCGTCGCCCCGCCCGTTCGTGCTGCGGACGACATGTTCGACTCGAACGGTGTGAAGATTCGGTACGTCACGGAAGGGACGGGCGTACCCGTTGTCCTCATCCACGGCTGGATGGGTGATTCCGGCATGTGGGGCCGGGACAAGTCCGGCAGCCCAAACTCGACACCACGAACGCGGACGGGTTCCAGTTGATCGCCCTGGATTGCCGGGGCCACGGCAAGAGCGATAAGCCGCACAACGTGGAAAAGTACGGCCCCGAAATGGCGGCGGACGTGGTGCGGTTGCTCGACCACCTCAAGATCGACAAGGCGCACTTGATCGGTAGCCGACCGAGAACCAAGCGAAAGTGTTCGCCAACATTTTGTACGGCGGCAAGGACGTGAAGGCGTTCGCGGCAGCGGGCAACAGCTTCAAGAACCTGGACGTGACCGCGGAGCAACTGATGATGAGCAAGGCCCCGATCCTGTTCATCCACGGCGGCAACGAGTCCGACCACGTGAAGAACCGGGTTGCAACCGTCCGCAAGCTGCTCGGTCGCGGCGAGGTCAAGATCGTCGAAGGCGGCGACCACATGACCACTCTCACCAAGCCGGAGTTCGGGTCCACGCTCATCGAGTTCCTGCGCAACGGTAAGCTAAAATAGACCGCCCTCCGATCAGCGTGGCAACAGCCACGCCCGTACATCCACAGCGTTCATCCCGGCCCGGTTCGCGGCTTCGAGGCCGATGTCGGTGTCTTCAAACACGACGCATTTTGTGGGCGGCACGCGGAGGCGGTGGGCGGCTTCGAGGAACACGTCGGGTTCGGGCTTGTGGTGCGGGGTGTCTTCGGCACACACCATCGTGTCGAACCAATCCCGCACGCCGATCTTTTCCAGCGTCTGCCGCACCACGTCGCGGTAGCCGCCACTGGCCACGGCCATCGGCAACCGCCCGCGATGGCTGGCGGCGATGGCCATGACCACGTCGATGCCACGAACTTCCGGCAGGAACTCCAGAAACATCTGCTCTTTTTCGTGAACCATCGCGTCCACATCATCAACCGCTACGCCGCTTTCGTCCGCCACCAACCGGATAATCTTCGACGTGGGCATTCCGCCGAGTTGATAGAACCGCGTCTCCGAAAACGGAATCCCGTGCCGGGCTAGCATGGCCGTCCACGCGCGAAAGTGAATCGGCATCGTGTCCGCAAGCGTCCCGTCGCAATCGAAGATCAGTGCGGCTGTGCCGGCGGGCGGGATCCAATTCATACGCGAAATTCCTTGAGTGTGAACCAGTCCCAGGCACGATATGCCGTCGTCAGACGATGACAACTGCCAAACCAAGGCGACATCGGACCGACGTTTTCCCCGATCTTGTCTACAATTAAACTCACAGAGCAAACGGAAGACTCTCTTCCCGTTTTCACTCCGCACCACGCAATCCGAAAATGACACGATGTGGCCAACACGCGAAGATACTGATCGACTGCTCGATGAAGCTCGTCAAGGCAAAGACGGAGCCGTAGATGAGCTATTTGGCCAATTCCGTGAACCACTGCGCAAGGTCATCGGGTTGCGTCTCGACCCGGTGTTGGCGCGACGGGTGGATGCGTCCGACATCGTGCAAGACGTGTTGATCGAAGCGAATCAACGGTTGACGGACTACCTGAAATCGCCGGACATGCCGTTCCATTTATGGCTGCGACACCTCGCCCAAGACCGCATTATCGACACGCATCGCAGACACCGTTTAGCACAACGACGAAGTGTGGACCGGGAACAACCGATTGCCCGACCGGCGTGGGCGGACGATTCGTCGAACTCGCTGGTCGCCCAGTTGATGGACACCGAACGCACGCCCGCATCGGAAGCGATTCAAGGCGAACTGGCGCGACGGTTGTCCAACGCAATCAACGAACTCGCCGACGACGACCGCGAAATTATCCTGATGCGGCACCACGAGCAACTGGCTAATCAAGACGTGGCGAAAATGTTGAAGCTGACGGAAGCCGCAGCATCCATGCGATACCTGCGTGCCCTTCGCCGATTGCGGGAAGTGCTTTTACCGACGCAAGATTCGCAATCCACTTAATCGACCGCCTGGGAGATGATTGTGCTGGCGTACACTTCGACGCATCAACTTCGCACGGAACCCGACGCGAGACGGTTTTGGATCATCGGCATCCTGATGTCGTTGCGCGACAACGCCACGCGGATGGAAGTTCGGTTCGGTGAAACCGATGCGATGCTGTACCACCGGGTTGACGGTCGGGATTGGGAAATTGCGACCGTGTCCGAAGAACTGTTCCCGGAATTGAAGCCCGCATTACGCAGCGTTTCTCGGTTACTTTCCCCGGAACGCCCGGACTTCACCATCACTGCCGGTCTTCCCGACGCGAGAATGGAGCCGCAAGAAATCGGCTGGCTGACGTTCGACCTCGACCAGCGCCTCATCGACCTCGTCGTGCGCATCGACCCCCGCGAACCCTTCGGCTACGTCCAAATCGACATCGAGTACCCCGAAGAAGCCGAACTGGGTGGCCTCGCCGGCGCCGCGCTGGCCGAGTATTACGACGACGAATGAGTGAGGGGAAGTAAAGCCCACGAATAATTATTCGTGGGCTTTTGGCGGGTGGGCTAGCTTTCCAGTGGGACTTTCAACGCGCGCGGAAACACTTCCCACGAAGCATGGTAGGTTGCGGCAAGCGGGTACGGCACGTAACGGTCCGGGGATAGGAACTTCATGTGGACGATCA
>JAYSXU010000234.1:0-5241 GCA_043716965.1 Fimbriiglobus sp. | reverse complement strand
GGCGAAAATTGAATGGGACAAAGGCGAAGACCCCAACACCGAACATTACCGCTACTGGGCATTTCGTGAGTTTCTAGCAGCCCATCGACCAATCACCGAAGAACTCGCCATCGCGCTGTACGGTCTGGGTGCCACCGATGCAGATTAAGGCATGGGCAGTGCCATGATGGTTGACATTTTATATCGACCTGAGTGCCCACAATCAGTTCTAACCACCGCTGCCACATCCGGAGTGCGGCATCTCGTCCAAGCTGTTGTGCGTCGTCGTGTCTGAACCAATCAAGTACCAACAGTGTCTGGGAATTCGTGGCTGGCTGTTGATGTGTGATTCGGAGACCGTCATGGCGGAGGTTGTGAACTTCTACAGTGTCGGCGATGAGTATGGCGCGTTCTCGAACTTTGCACCCTACCCGATCACGCTTGATGGCAAACGATGGCCGACGTCGGAACACTACTTCCAGGCGCAGAAGTTTGAGGACGAGGCGCACCGGCAAACGATCCGCAAGGCCAACTCGCCGATGTTGGCCGCTCGGTTGGGGCGGGACCGGAAGCAGAAGCTTCGGCGCGATTGGGAGACGGTCAAAGTCGCGGTCATGCGGGTGGCGGTCTTGGCCAAGTTCACCCAACACGACGAGTTGCGGACACTTCTCCTCTCAAGCGGTGACGCCAAACTGGTCGAACACACCGAGAACGACGACTACTGGGGCGACGGCGGCGACGGCAGCGGTAAGAACTGGCTCGGGCACATCCTCATGGAAGTGCGCGAAACTTTGCAACTGTCGTAGCGCGGCGGCAGTCTGTGTTACCAGCGTTCAAAACTTTCACGAGGGCCAAATTCGCTCGCCACTTCATCGCACTCACTTTTGACAACCGGCCCTTGCGCAGCTAGCCTTTCGTGCCGCTATTGGTCGGACACCACTTGAGATCCCGCGATGAAACCTTACCCATATGCACCGTTGGTCATTTTCCTGATAACCGGGTGCGGACTAGCTCCGCAACCGTCGTCCATAGATCCCGACAGCGTGCGCGTCGAGACGACGCGGACGTTGACCGAAGCGCGACAGGGGTTTCAGACCAAGTTAACGGGGCCGTCGCACGTTAAAGAGGAAGTTCCCGAGCCGCCGGCTCGTTTATTTCGCACGGTCCGGTACGAATCGCCGGTCGGCAAGCTGGCCGCGTACCTCACGCCGGACCCGAAGGACGGCAAGAAGCACCCCGCGATCATTTGGATCACGGGCGGCGATTACTACTCGATCTGCGAGAGTTCTTGGACCGCGTTCAAGCCGAGTAATGACCAGTCGGCAAGTGCGTACCGCAAGGCCGGGATCGTGATGATGCGCCCGTCACTCCGTGGTGGGAACGACAACCCCGGTCGCAGGGAAGGTTTTCTCGGCGAAGTCGATGACGTGGTGGCCGCAGCGGAGTTCCTGAGCAAGCAAGAGTACGTCGATCCGAACCGAATCTACCTCGGCGGCCACAGCACCGGCGGCACGCTCGCTCTACTTGTGGCGGAGTGTTCCGATCGGTTCCGGGCAGTCTTCTCGTTCGGCCCCACTGCGGACATCAGGACGTATGGCCACGAGTACGTCACGTGCGACCGCAGTAACACGATCGAGATCAAGCTCCGGTCACCGGCGTACTGGTTCGCCAGTGTCAAGAACCCGACGTTCGTCCTGGAAGGCGCCGTGCAGGGCAACACCGAATTGTTGATGATAATGGAACAGATGGCGAACAACCCGAAGGTCAAGTTCATCCCGGTCGATGGCGCCAACCACTTCAGCCTCCTGGCACCGACGAACCGCCTCATCGCCGCGAAGATCCTGCGCGACACCGGCCCCGTGTGTAACGTGACGCTGACCGAGAACGAAGTGAACGCGGCGAACGCGAAGTGAACCCATATTGAATACGATACTCTGGAAACCTACGCGAACAGTCGTCTTTCGGGAGTGTTTAATGGGAACGACGATCTTCAAAAGTGACGCGGCACGGGTGCGGTTGGCGGGTTGGTACGACAAGTTTCTTGGCCGCGTGACGGTGCCGGTTGTTCACCGCGAGGTGCCGACGGCCCTGGGACCGAGTCACGTTCTGGTCGCCGGGGACGATTCGCTGCCAACGTTAGTTTGCCTCCACGGGTCGCTCGCCAGTTCCGCCCACTTGCTTTCGGAACTGCAACTTTTGGCGAGCCGGTTTCGGCTCGTGTTGCCGGACCTGCCGGGGCAATCGGCCCGTGGTCCACAAATCCGGCTGCCGCTTAACGACGATTCGCTGGCCCGGTGGTTGCTCGAAGTTTGCACCGGCCTGCGGGTCACGCAATTCGATCTACTCGGCGTCAGTTGGGGCGGGTTCGTGGCCCGCAAGGCGGCGACCGCGAACCCGGACCGGGTTCGCCGTCTCGTGTTACTTGTCCCGGCGGGGATCGTTGGCGGGTCGGTGTGGGCGGGTCTTACGCGAATGGCGTACCCGATGACGATGTACCGGCTGCGGCCATCGGAAGAGCGACTCCGCCGATTTGTCGAGCAGTTGTTCACGAACTGGGACGACGACTGGGCACACTTCATGGGCGACGCGATCCGGGACTTTAAACTCGACCTCCGCATTCCGCCAACCGCCACCGACGCGGAGCTACGCGGCCTGACCATGCCCACTCTCGTCGTCGCCGCCGGAGACGACATCTCGTTCCCCGGCCAGAAATTACTCAAGCGGGTTGAAACCCTCGTCCCGAACGTCCAAACAGAATTGCTTGCCAGTAGCAAGCACAGCCCTCCTACCACGGACGAGTTCCGCAAGTGGCTCGCCGACCGCGTTACAACGTTCCTTCAGCCGACTTCGCTAATGGAACCGGCCAACGGTCCGCGAAGAGTGGCCGACCCAGATCATAGAAACTTGAGAATAAACGATGGCTGACATCGTTTACATCAACGGCGATGCGACTTGTCCCCAGGTGAAAGGGGTCAAGATCATCTGTCACATCTGCAATGACATCGGCGGCTGGGGCAAAGGGTTTGTGCTGGCGGTCTCGAAGCGGTGGAAAGAACCGCAGGCCATGTACCGGGCTTGGTGCGCGGCTGGCAAAGAAGGTGGGTTCGCGCTGGGCGCGGTTCAGTTCGTGCAAGTCGAACCGTACATCTGGGTGGCGAACATGATCGGTCAACGGGGCATCAAGAAAGGGAGTTCCGGCCCGCCGATCCGCTACGAAGCGGTCGCACTGTGTCTCGCGCAAGTCGCGGTCAACGCGCGGGCGTTGGGCGCGTCGGTCCACATGCCACGTATCGGTTGCGGGCTAGCAGGCGGGTCGTGGTCGGTTGTCGAACCCCTGATTCAACAGCACCTGATTGGTGCCGGGGTCGCGGTCGTGGTGTATGACTTCGAGTAACACTTGGTCATCATCGGTCCACTATGCCGCGAACAACGTTGTGGCTTTCCCAACCACTCTAAACGCACGAAGTCTGCGGGTATTACTCCCGCAGACTTCGTGCGTTTGTTGGTTCCGCGCCCATTAGGGTGAGGTCAGTTGAAACTGGTGATCGGCTAGCCCCCCGGCTGGCACGTCCAGTTGCAACGTGCTACTGCTGTTGTACCGTGTCGGGATGGTCGGCCCGGTCGGGGCCTTTTTTTTATCGCCACCGGCGTCGGCGTCCCGGTCTTCACCCGGCGTGTGGGCGGTGTAAAGGTAGATGCGAATCTGGTGCTTGCCGACGACGGCCCCCTTCGTGTTCGGGTCGAGTTGGGATTTTAACGTGAACCGCCCCTCCTTGTCCGTGACCGCCATTGAGCCCGTCCCCGGATCAACGCCTGCCGACGTTGGCAACGGCTGAAACTCGACCGAGGCGCCTTCGATCGGTTTGCCGTTCAGTGTGACTTTGCCCGTGACCGGCGCGAAGGTGTACTTCGATTCACCACACCCGATGACGCCGAACAGTGACGGTATGAAGACCGCGAACGCCATGAACTTTCGCATGAAGTGTCTCCGGTGGGTTAGTCCAATTGGGCGACTTCACCACCCGCGATGGTGGCGACGCTGACCCACAGGTTGATGTCGATGCTCTGGCGGATGAACCGAACCGATCCGTCGCCCATCGCCGCGTTCATCCCGCCGGTGTGGAACGACCCCCACCCGCGCTTGCACGGGTTGCTATCGCCTTGGGCAACGCACTTGTCGTAGTCGGCCAAGAGTGTTCGGGTTTGCGGAACAGCCGACGATTGGCTGTAGGACGTGTAGGTGTACGCCCAGAAGGAGGTGCGGGTGGGCGTCGTCCGGGTGGCGTATTCGGAAAGCATCACGGTGTTCGAGGTGCCATCGGTCACGGAGGCGAAGGTCTCGGCACTTAAGCCGTACAGTTTCGACGTGCCGTGAATCATGCCGCGTTGTTGACGGGGCAAGTTCCGACCGCTTTCCGGGTCGTCGAACCACCAACTTTCCCCGGCGGGGCCGTACCCGCGCCCGGACATCGCCCGGTACGAGGAAGTCATCCAATTCCCACCGGGCATAGGCCCACTCGCCGGTTGTAACAGTTTGCCCGCGTTGATGTCGGAGGGGCAATTGTAAGTTTTCACAACGGACTGCCGAAACACGGTCTGGGCTGGGTCTTCAACGAACAACGTCGGGTTGAAAAGCTTGTGGAGGTTTTGCTGTTCGATGTACGGCAAGATTTCGATGGACCAGTTGGTGCCGCTTTGCGTGCCACAGCACGGGCCGTCCGTCACGCCGCCGACGGGGAACTTTCCTACCGCGTCGTGGTGGTTATGGACTGCGAGAGCCATCTGTTTGAAGTTGTTGGAACACTGCGCGCGGGCGGCCGCTTCCCGCACCTTCTGCACGGCCGGCAACAGCAGGCCGATGAGGATGGCGATGATGGCGATCACCACCAGCAACTCAATTAACGTGAACCCGGACCTAGCCCGGAACCTGGGAGAGGAACGCATGACTAACCTCCTGAAATGAGGACAACCCGTTTCGCTGATGTGAAGCGAATGGAGAAGATGAGTGAGAATTCAGTCATCTTTCACAAGCTTCTCACACGCCACCGTAGCTGTCAAGAAAAAACTATCGAACGATGACGGCGTTTGTCAGATCGCTAATACCGACACCACTGGATGGTGACTTGATCGGTATTGCTGGATCAGCAAGAACCGTAACTGAATCTACTTCTTGTGTCCCTTTGGCGACTTGGGTTTCTTGTCGTGGTGGCCCTCGAAGCCGTCGCGGCGTTGCGCGAGCATGAAGTCGTACAGCCATTTTGC
>JAYSXU010000233.1:0-1787 GCA_043716965.1 Fimbriiglobus sp. | reverse complement strand
GTCCAACGGGATGTCACGGTCGAACCCGTTGTTTTCTGGTCAATGAACGCGCGGAGCGTGTCGCCGCCGGTGATCCCCGTGTAAAGTTTAGACGGGTCCGTAACATCGGACGGTGTTTGGACGCCGAATTGATCGCCGGCACGGTCCCGCAACCCGATCGTGATGTTCCCATCCGTGTCGAACGCGAGTCCAGTGATCTCCGGTTGGGGGTAGATTCCGATGTTGTTGATCGGCCCCTCGGGATTGGTCAGGTTTTTGTACACCGGGGACCACGGCAACCAGTTCGCAGAAACCGGCGCGAACGTGTCGGCACCGTTCGCTATCCCAGGCTGAACGTACCCGCGGTTATAGTTCAACGGGATGTTCAACACGGGAACCGTGGTCGATGCGGTGCCGTTCAAATCAACGAACTGCCCCGTCCCTGTTGGCGACCCGTTTGCGGTCGTGTTGAGCTTGAACTGGAAAACGTAAGCCCGTAACCGCGATTGATCGCCGGTCTGGTTCGCAACCGTAATCGTTGACTCGGCACTGTTCACAGCACCAACGTAAATTGACCCCCGGTAGTACTGCACGGCGAACGGACGCAAGTCTCCCAACGGATTTGCAGCCGTACCCGTGACACCAGTCACGGCATCGTTGGGCACGGGCAGATTGACCGCAGTCGGAGCGGCCGTCGGGTTTTGCGTGTCAATGATGTAGAGCTTGCGGTCGCCGAGTGCGACGGTGAACAAATACCGCCCACTCGGATCGGCATCGAGACCACCTAGCCCCGTTTTGCCGACGGCATCCCACCCGACTTGATGGCCGTTGGCGTCCAGGTAAAGCCCGTCCCGGATGTACGCATTCAACCCGCCCGTGTTCGCGGGCAGACTGAATGCGGCTTGGGCACGGTAGTTACCGCCGGTCGAACCCGGCACGAGTGCTTCGAGGTCGAGTAACTGCGTTGCCGTCGTGACCGTCGTGTTCGGAATGGTCGGTGTCGTGGCGGCAACATAAATCGCCCCCGGACCACCGGGACCGTACCCGCTGTGCCCCTTCGTGAAGGCCGCCATGTAAATTTGATTGGTTTGCCGGTTGTAGGCTAGGCCCCACGTGGCCCCGACTTGGGAGTGGGGAATCTGAATCGTGTGTTGATCGGGGCTGGTATAAGCACCCGGTGTTCCGCTACCCGTGCCCGTGACCGGGTTGGTGATCGCGGCCCCCGAGTTGTACGGGAAGCTTTGAACGGTCGGTATATTCGCGGTTTGCGGATTGTCGAACGCACCAAACACGTAGCTCGAACTCGCCAGAATCGGGTTGTCAGGCGTGATGTCTTCGGCGCGGAGCAACCCGAGGTTAATGCCGCCCGTGTTCCCGTTCGTCACCACGGCAGCCAACTGCACCGCCGTACCAGTCTGTTGGCCGGACGGCCCGAACGAAATTCCGTTCGGCAGGTTGCTAAATTCGAGCCGGTAACTCCCACCCGTCGTCACGGCCAGGGTGTAGGTTCCGTCGAGATTCGTGGTTGTCTGGCCTTGAAGGACGTTGCTGATGTCGAACGCACGGACAGTCACCGGCACCCGTGACGCCACCGGATCCCAGGCTTGGGTTAACCCCGACCACCCCGTTTCAGTGGTCAGGGTAGTCGTCCCCGATCCCACGTTGTTGAGTGCGGCGGCAACGCTGTCAAAATTGCCGTTGGCGTTGGTGTCGAGAAACACCGTGCCCGTGAACGTGGTGGCCGGGACGTCCCGTTCTTCCAATTGGGCGACGGTCAGCTTGGCAAGTTGCGTCGGCGACATCCCAGC
>JAYSXU010000232.1:0-5244 GCA_043716965.1 Fimbriiglobus sp. | reverse complement strand
CTATAGCCACACGGCCGGACTTCGAGAACCCGATTCACAACGCCACTGCGTAACTCCTAGGCAATATAAATCTTTGAAAAAATAGCAGAATTACTACTTGACATTCTGACGTGGGGGGGCAAATACTAGTGTCACAACTCAACCGGGACGGCTTTTCAATCGCCGGAGATATTCGTGTTTTTTTTACTTGCGGACAGAACTGGTCCAGCGTATCGTGCAACTCACGTTAGGTGGGTTGTTGCTGGGCGCCGCAGGGTTGAAGCTGTACGGGCATAGTGTTTCGGCTTTGCCGTCGGTCGGTTGGTTCGCGGCGCCGAGTGTGCAATTCGCCGCGGTTCTTTGGGAACTCGGGCTTGGCATCGCGTTAATTGTCGGCATTGGTCGGCCCGTTCTTTGGTTCTTATCGGTCGGCACGTTCGCGGTCTTCGCTAGTATCAGCGGTTATCTCGGCTGGCAAGGCGTGGCCGATTGTGGCTGCTTCGGGGTGATTAAAGCCAGCCCGTGGCACGCCTTCGCGGTGGACGTGATGGCACTGGTGCTGTTGGCCATCACTCGTCCGGCGTTCACTTGGAATCCGGAAAGTATTCGTTCGACGGCAATTCGTGGAACGGCTTTAGTCGGTGGTTCGGCGGCGGTGCTGGCGATTCTGGCCGTGGGCGGAACACTGGCGTTCGGTTCCTTGCCGAATGCGTTGGCGAAAATTCGCGGCGAATCGCTGGGTGCGCCGCAATACCTCGACTTCGGCACCACCCCACCGGGCCATCTGCTCGAACAAGCGATCACGATCACCAACTACACCAATGACCCCGTCCGGCTGATCGGCGGCACCTCCGATTGTTCGTGCATCACAACATCGACGATGCCGATCACGATCCCGCCCGGCGAATCGCAATCCGTCACCATCAAACTCAAAATCGCAGTCAGTACAACGAGCGGCCAATTCACCCGCACGGCGGAAATCTGGACCGACTGCGACCGCCAACGCACACTCCGGCTCCGACTCGGCTGCCGAGTTGAGGCCGAGTAGAGAACCATTCGGGGAACGGTTCCCCGTATGTCGTCGAGGATGTTCTGAAGGAGAATCAGCATGAAGGCGATGTTCGGAATGCTGCAATGGGCCACTGGCAGTATTGCCATGGCGCTTGCAATCGTGAGCCTAGCAGCGATGCCGGCCCAGAGTGCACGGGCTGATGAATCAGACCCCTGCGGGTGTGGAACGCAGCCGTCAGGAGGTTTTGGGGATCCCGCGTACATGGAGTGGTACACCTGCTTCATGAGCTGCAATTTAATCACCGAATGCAAAACACAAAACGGTGACTGTTCGAGCTATAACACGGAGTCGGCTTGCACCACGAAACCCACGTATTGTGGTACTCTTGACGATGGCACGAAATGCAATTGCGGATGGGTTGTGCGTGTGGCGCCCGAAGTTACTTCGTGTGACTGTAAATAACTAACGGTGCAATTATGCGGCCGCGATTTCAGTCTTGCAGTATTCCGATAGTCCTCTGGGCCATCGGACTTTCAGGCAGTACGCAAGCTCAGGTGCTATTGCCTGAGCAGGTGAAAGCAGCTGTCCGAGAAGATTGGGACATCCTAGTGTCATCAGTCGAAACTGCGACTTGGGAGTCCGTGGTTGAAGCAAAGTCAGCGAAAGATTCCACGCAGCCGCAATTGTTCCGGATCGACCGCAGTCGTTTTGTGTTTCGACAAAACCATGGAGTTCTGTTTTCTAACGAGTACGAAATGTTCGGCACTCAAGTTAGCAAAAAAGCTGCGATCAAGAGATTAGATATTTCTAATCCTCATTACGCAGCAGAGTTAGAGCCAACAGCAAACGATGGTGAAAGTTGGTTGCTAAAGAAATATGTAGGACTTACGCAGTGCAACTGGGTTTGCCGTAGGGTTGACGATTCCAAGACAAAAACACAGAGGATTACGAAAGCACGAAAGCACGAAAAAGAACCCCAAGATTGTGGATTTTTTCGTGCTTTCGTGCTTTCGTGCTTTCGTGATCGGTTTTGGATTTCGGCATGACTGCGTAACTCCTACCACAATTGACAACGGCGATTGGCACGGTAATTAATTTTGAAAGATCCTTAGCCGAGCGCAATACTCAAACATAATATGGCAAATTAGAGTTAATAGCTCACCATTCTGGTGAGCTATTTTTGTTGGGTGGGCGTTGCTAGAAAATTTCCGCTTAGGGGTAGGGTAGGTGACGTTTCTTCCAACAAAAAAAGTGGAGAGTAAGACCGAAGGGAGAATATCATCCCGGATGCTCGTTTCGACCCACTATTCTCCGTCTACTCTGCACTTCCCACTATAAATTCTCCACACTGCTCAAATGCGGGCCTGCGGGCGGCGAATAATGGCATGATGAAGCGGGATACGGGACGAGGGACGACCGATGCGATTCAGTTACAAATCCGGGCAACGTGTGTTGGACGGGTTCACCATCAAACGCGGCGTCGGCAAAGGTGGGTTCGGCGAGGTTTACTTTGCGGTCAGCGATGGCGGCAAACAAGTCGCGTTGAAGCTCCTGTCCGAGCGCGAAATCGAGATGCGCGGGGTGGTCAATTGCCTCAACTTGAAGCACCCCAATCTGGTTCACGTTTACGACGTTCGCACGGACGACCAGGGCGAAACCTGGATCGTCATGGAATACGTCCTCGGGGAATCGCTGGCCCAAGTGGTGAACCGGCACCGCACCGGCTTGCCGGAACACTTGGCCAAGGAATGGTTCCTGAGCCTGTCGCGGGCCGTCGGGCACTTGCACGACCAAGGCGTCGTTCACCGCGACCTCAAACCGGCTAACATCTTCATCGAGAACGGCAACCTGAAGGTCGGCGATTACGGCCTGTGTAAGTCGCTCAGTAGCGGGCAACGGCAGACGCAACGGGTCGGCACGGTCCATTACATGGCACCGGAAATCGGCAGTGGCAAGTACGACAAGTCGATCGACCTCTATGCCTGCGGCGTAATGCTGTACGAGATGCTCACCGGGCAACTGCCGTTCGACGGGGAATCGGACAACGAGATTCTGATGAAGCACCTCACGGCGGAGGCCGACCTCATGAAATTGCCCCAAGCGTTCCGTCCGGTGATTTTGAAGGCACTGGATAAGAACCCCCTGAAGCGGTACAGCACGATGAGCGAATTTGCGCGGGCCGTGGACGCGGCCACGTTGCCGATCGCTCAACCGGCCACTGGTCCGGGCCATGCGGTTCCGGCCCCGACGGTTGCCGCGCCGTCGCAGCCCGTGTTCGTACCGCCTGTCATCGCGGCCATGCCGCTGATTGACGGCACGCCGATTATGCTGGGCGACCCGCCGCGTGCGCTGACGCTTCCGCAAGCGGTGGCTTTGCCGAACCCGCTACCGCAAGTGAATCAACGAACCCCGTTGCCACAAGCCCGGCCCGTGACAACGGTGTGGCGGGACCGGATCACCGATCTGGCGGGCGGGTTAACCAAGGCCCCGCTGATCGGCGCGCTGGCACTCGTGCCCTACGCCTTGTTGGCCCAAACTTCGGAATGGGCCACGTTAGGCAAGATGTTTTTGCTGACCTCGACGCTTAGCTGGGTGCTGCTCATTGGGGCCGGGCGACGCAATTACCGCTCGACTGATTCGTGGTGGCCCCGGTTGCGGTTCGCCGTGTTGGGCATGGCCGTCGGCGTGTTAGCGTTCTGGGCGGAAGGTTGGACGATGCCGCGCTATACATTCGGCCAACCCACGACTTCGGCATCCAGTACGTTTTCAACGTCGCTGTTCGGGCTGTTGACGTTTGAAGGGGACACGCTGTCGGTTCTGACTCGTTACATGCTGTACTTCGGTGGGATTCTGGGTGCCGGTCGCTGGTGGCGAACCGTGGCCCGCGATCGTAAGGACCGCCTGACGTTGTGGCCGCCGATTGCGGCTGGTCTGTGGGGTAGCTTGTTGTTGTTCCTGTGGCCGTGGGAAAGTGGCTCACCCGTAACCGGGGCAATCGTGCCGCTGATCCTCGCAACCGTCGCTGTGCAAATGGTCAGCCCGTGGACCCCGCCCCCGCCGCCGCAACCGAAGAAACTGCGGTTCCGTGGGTGAGTTGTCATTAAGTGTTGCTGACTGAACTTGTAAGAATCTTGCTGCGGCTTAACCGGAGACCGTCCGATGGATCCTCGAAACAATCGACTTTACTCGACAAAGAAATCCGGCAGCACTGGCAAGCGGCTGTTCCAGATCCTCGTCGTCGGTGCCGTGGCGGCGGCTTTCATTGCGATGTTCAACGATTCGGAATCCCGCCGGGGTGTGACACCCCCGCCTGAACCGGAACGGTTGGACCGCATGAGCCACCGCCGTCTGACGAATCACGTTGCCGACAACGGCGTGATCGGCGGGGCGCTCGCGGCGGAGAAAAAGTTGGCAATGATAACCGGCGACGACGAGGCCCCCGATGTCCACGTGAGGCCGAATGTCACCGTCAAGGTCTCGGTCCCCAACCGTCCAATGACGGTTCGCGCCGCGGTCAACAAAACGCCGCACCCCACACCGGCTATTCGGTTGACGGGTCTCAAGAGCTTGACACCGCAAGCCACGCCGGAACTGGCGAAGGAAGAGATTTATCAAGAAGCCCAGAAGCAACTGATGGATAAACTTTTACGTCTGGATGTACCGATTCGCTACGCGCCGTCGTTGTCGAAGATTCGGGATTCCTACGCCCAACCCGACACCATGAAGGTGATTCATCCCACTGAAGAAGACAAGAAATTGTGGGTCGAAGCGAACCTCGACCCGGACCGGGTGTGGGTGGAAATGGATGTGGAAATCAGCAGCGAACAGTTGCGAAGTTTGCGATCCGAAGATCGGCTCTTGAGCAACTCATTGTACATCGAGATGTTCTTCGTCCTCGCGGTTGCGCTGTTCGGCTTTCTCCGGCTCGACGCGCTGACGAAGGGCTATCTGACCTGGGTTCTGGGTGTTGGAATCGTCGGAGTTGTCACAGTGGTAGTAGCGGTCATTGCGATCAAAGCGTAAAGTGTCGAGAAATCGTTTAGACAGGGTGAACAGGATTTCACACGATTTACAACAAAAGTGAATCCTGTGAAATCCTGTTCACCCTGTCTAAAATGCAATTCTCGATATCTACGCCCCTGGAGACCTTCGATGTCGTCCGCCTCCGATCAGTTGTTGGTGCAAGACATTCGTGCGGGGGCCGCCAAAGCGGACACGGCCTATGCGGAGTTGGTCAACCGCTACGAAGGCCG
>JAYSXU010000231.1:0-5247 GCA_043716965.1 Fimbriiglobus sp. | reverse complement strand
TGTAGTCGTAGAAGCCGACTTTGGTTTTGCCGATGACTTCAGCAATTGAACCCGTCACCACAATCGCCGTGGCCTCATCAATGCCGATGCCAAGGATTTGCGGGTAAAGTTTCATGATGCCCGTCATGTCCTGGGTTCGCTTGCGGGCAAAAAAGTGTTGATCGACGGCACAGCCGGGCAGGAACCCGAAGCCTCGTTCGTACCCTTCCGTGGACACGACGGTGTTGCCAAGAGGGTGGCCGCGTGGCATGTACTCGCTTTGAATCGACGCCCCTGCCGAGGTTCCACCGATGACGCCGCCCCGTTCCAGCACTTCCCGGAATCGTTTTTCAACCACCGTGCCCTCATAGGAATCCACGAACCGCCATTGCCGCCCGCCGCCAAACCACACGCCTTTCGCGTCCAAGAGCATCTTGGAAAACTCGGGGTCGTCGGCTTGCTTGCGGTCGCGGGTGTGCAGGGTTTTGACGTTGGTCCCGCCGAGCCGTTTGAACAACTTTTCTTCGGGGTGATTGTCCGCGTCCGGGTCGTCTTGGGCGGTGGGGATCACGACGATCAACGCATCCTTGCCGCCCGCTAATTCAAAGAACTTGTTCGTAATTTCGACCGGCAAGCCGCCCCCGCCGACGATCACGAGTGAACCATTCTTGACGGTTGGTTCTGAAGCCACTTTGGCGGGGAACGGTTCGCTCAACGCCCGAAAATGAGTAGTCCGACGCAATTGATACAGGTCCATCACCGCGCCGGTTTTTAGCACGTCTTCCCGTACCGGCTTGGTCGAAGACTTTGCCCACGCCACAGTCACCGTCGAATCGCCCAACACTTTCAGGGTGCGGCCCTTCACGACGATCGCCGTATTTTCATCGATGCCGAGGCCGGTGTACTCGGGGTGTTTTTCAAGAACGCCTTGTAGCCGTGGGCCACGTTTGCGAGCGATGAAGTGTTGATCCACTACAAAGCCGGGCAGGAACCCGAGGCCGGGTCCGGTCTTCGCCTCCGTGGCGCCGCCTTCGATCATCAAGTCGGACATAATCGCCGCACCTGCCGACGTGCCCCCGATGACCCCGCCGCGTTTCAACAGGGCGTGGAGTTCGCGTTCAACGGCTGTGCCACGGTAGGCGGCAATGATTCGGGTTTGGTCGCCGCCGCTGAACCACACTGCCGTGGCTTCCGTCAGCGGCTTGATGAACTCGGGATTGTCAGTGGTCTTGCGGTCGCGGGTGTGCAGCAATGTGACAGAAACGGGTTTGAGGTTCGCCCACTGCTTCGTGAACGATTCGGCTTGGTCCGGTTTGTCCGCATCAGCACTGGCAGTTGGGATGACGACGATTTTCGCCTTCTCCGTGCCCCCCGCGAGTTTGAAGAACTCGTCGCGCGCCGCATCTAGCAACTTCCCACCGCCCACAATCACGAGCGCACCCGAAATCGGTTCGGGCGGGTATGGCGGAGTTGCGCTTGCAAACGTTGTAGACAAAACAAGAAGGCCAATTGCGATGCGATACGACATCATGGTTCACTTCGTGGTGTGGTTTTGGAATTAAAGTTTGGCGTTGTCTTTGGTCACTTTGTCCATCGGCGGACGCTTCAAATGGTGGCCGGTGGCGACTTGGTACGCTTGGGCCACAGCCAGTAATTCGGTTTCGCCGTAGAGTTGGCCGGTGAACGTGATCGCGGTCGGCACTTCGATATCGCCGGTTTTCGTGAAGCCGTTCGGCAGGCAAACGCTCGGGTGGCCGGTCAGGTTCGTGATGAGCAGGTCGTTGCCGCCGACGTAGCAATCGACTTGCTTCATGACCTTGGCCATTTCTTGCATCAACAGTGTACGAATACGATTGGCACGAATGTATTCGACGGCCGTGACAAATTGCCCAACTCGGAACGTCGTTCCCCAGAACCGCCCGATACCTTCGTTCACTCCTTGCCGCGTGATGTCGTCAAAGGCCGCTGCACACTCGGCGTCCAGGATGATTCGCAATGCATCTACGGGGAGTTTGGAAGGCAACTCGATGGGCACAAGTTTCACGCCGAGTTCCTTCAAAACTTTCAACTCGGCACGTTCTTCAACGGTTTTTCGTCCTTCCACGTACCCCAAACGCAGCTCGGAAAGTTTCCGGGTCGTTGGCCATTGGAACGGCATCGTGATGGAAGCGGGATCATCCACGTCCGTACCGTGGATCGCCCCGAACACGATCGCCGCGTCTTCGACGCTTCGGGTCAGCGGCCCGAGCTTGTCCATTGACCACGACAGCGTCATGCACCCGGCCCGGCTGATTCGCCCGAAGGTGGGTCGCAACCCGGTCACGCCACACCGCGTGGCTGGCGAGACGATACTGCCAAGGGTTTCGCTACCGATAGCGAACGGCACTAACCCCGCTGCGACTGAACACGCCGACCCGGCAGACGACCCACTCGAACCTTGCTTCACGTTCCACGGATTTCGAGTCATCCCACCGTACCAGACATCGCCCAACGCCAGCGCACCGAGCGTCAGTTTTGCCACCAACACCGCACCGGCGGCTTCGAGCTTGATCGCAACCGCCGCTTTCGTGGGGTATGTTTGGTCCTTGTAATGCTCGGCACCCCAGGTCGTTTTGTAACCGGGATAGGCGATCAAATCTTTCGCCCCCCACGGCAATCCGTGGAGCGGTCCACGATACTTGCCGGCCGCGATTTCTTCGTCCGCTTGCTTGGCTTGTTTCATCGCCAATTCTTCCGTCAAAGACACGACGCAGAGCAGGGCGGGGTCGTATTTTTTGAGTCGTTCCAGTGCGAGCTTCGTGAGTTCAACGGAAGAGACCTGTTTGGTTCGCACCAAGTTGGCGAGCTTGGCCACGCCCAGGAACGCGAGATCATCGTTCGATTCGGGCTTCTTGATGTCTAACTTTGGCGCATCAACTTTTACGGTCGGCTTGCCCCAGTGTTCATACGCTTTCGACGCGATCAACTCGGGCACGGACATTGGCGAAAACTGCACCGCCGGTTGCACGCCATACGCCAGTTCGACTTTGCGGACTTTGGCGTACCCGGCAACGGTGCGGGTTAACGCCCCCGCGACGGCTTTGCGTTCGTCATCGGTCAACGTCAACCCGGCGACCCACTCCGCATTTTTCACCATTTCGACAGTGACCCCACTCGGCTTGTCGTCCTTCGGTTGTTGGGCGACCTCAGCCGCCAGCGAGCGGTGAAAAATGGCACTCCCAATGCCCAACGCGGCAAGGGTACGAAACAGTTCCCGGCGGTCCGGCGTAGGCGTGTCGTTCATCATGTGTGGATTCCGGCTCGATTGAATAGGAAGCGAATGGAAGTGGAGAGTGTGCGAAAAGCATATCGAAGTTTAGTCCGGAATGCTGCACGAAATCCCGTTGCGATAGAATACCTGTGCAGTTTCCTCACGCTACGACTCACGGTTTATCATGCCTGTTGTGACCAACATTGCCGCCTACAAGTTCGCCGTCCTGACGGATTTGAAACCGTTACGCGAACGCCTGATTGCGTTGTGCCGCGAGTGGAACTTGCGCGGGACAATCTTACTTAGCACGGAGGGGATTAACCTGTTCTTGGCCGGGATGCGACCGGAGATTGAACTACTTTTAGCGGAGTTGCGAGCGATTCCGGGGTTGCACGACCTGCAGCCCAAGGTCAGCGAAAGCGCAGACCAGCCGTTTACGCGGATGCTGGTGAAGATCAAGAAAGAGATCATCAGCTTCGGCGTTGAGGGCATTGATCCCGCCCGGAAACCGGCACCGAAACTATCCGCCCGTGAACTGAAAAAGTGGCTCGACGAAGGCCACCCGGTCACGTTGCTGGACACCCGTAACAATTTTGAAGTGCAACTCGGCACGTTCAAAAACGCCCTGCCAATCGGCATCGCCCACTTCCGCGAGTTCCCCGCCGCCGTTCAAAAATTGCCCGAGGAGATGAAGCAACAACCCGTCGTGATGTTCTGCACCGGGGGTATTCGGTGCGAGAAAGCCGGGCCGTACATGCAGCGCGAAGGGTTCGAGCAAATCTTCCAACTCGACGGCGGCATTCTGAAATACTTCGAGGAGTGCGGCGGCGACCACTACGACGGCGAGTGCTTCGTGTTCGATAAACGGGTCGGCCTGGAAGCGAGTTTAGAAGGGTCCGGGAAAACCCTTTGTTACGTGTGCCAATGTCCCCTGACACCGGAGGAACAAGAAGATGCGAGATTCGTTGAAGGGAAGTCGTGCCCGTACTGCTTCAAGTCGAACGACGAGACGCGGGCCAGCGAACTGGCCCGCCATCAAGCCCTAATTTCGCGTGTCACGACACCGCTTCCCGGTAGTGTGATGTACGAGAACGTGCGACCGCTGCGCGTGCCCCGACAGTACGACGGACTCACGCTTCCCGAGTTTCTAAGCACGATTTTGAGCCATTTCACATCGGAGCAATGGCGTCAGCAGTGTGACGGTGGGTTTTTGCTGAACGCGGTTCACATGCCGGTGGGCGCGGACCACATTGTTCGGGCCGGGGAACTCTACTTCCATCGACAGCCCGGCACACTCGAACCCGACGTGAACGTCAACATTCGCATCATCCACGAAGATGAAGCCATCATCGTTCTGCACAAGCCCGCCCCGTTGCCGGTTCACCCGAGTGGTCGGTTCAACCGCAACACGTTGCAACTGATTTTGCGTGATGTTTATAACCCGCAACGCCCGCGGTCGGCGCACCGGCTGGACGCCAACACGACGGGCGTTGTGGTGTTCACGCGCATGGCTCACTTCGCCAAGTTTGTGCAGTCACAGTTTGAACGGGGCGAAGTTAAGAAACACTACTTGGCCCGTGTTCACGGCCACCCACCCCAGGACGAATTCACCTGCACCGCCCCGATCCGCGACACAGCCGGTGTGCTGGGTTCCCGTGGCATCGACGAAGAAAACGGCCTGCCGGCCTGCACCGATTTACGCGTGATAGCCCGCTTCGAGGATGGTACAGCGTTGCTGGAAGTGCGACCACACACGGGACGGACGAACCAAATCCGCGTTCACCTGTGGCACCTCGGCTGGCCGATTTATGGTGACCAGACGTATCTGCGAAATCATGAACTGGGTGATACACAAACGCACAACGTGACCGATCCTCCGCTCTGTCTGCACGCCCACCGCATCACCTTCACGCACCCGTTGACCAACGAACGGGTCACGTTTGAAGCCGATGTTCCGGATTGGGCGAAGTGATTTGCAGGGCCGAGCTACCTGGGGTGTCGCTGCGCTCAACCCCAGG
>JAYSXU010000024.1:0-2220 GCA_043716965.1 Fimbriiglobus sp. | reverse complement strand
ATTCGTTTGATTCGTGGTGAAATCTTGTATTCAGTACCTCCCATGCTTACGACGCAGCTTATTGAACAAATCCTGGCGACGATTCCCCACAAGTCGATTGGCTTGATCGGGGATTTGTTTCTTGACCGCTACCTCGACATTGATCCGGCCCGTGACGAGCCGTCGATTGAAACCGGCTTGACGGCGTACCAAGTGACCCGAGTGCGGTCGTACCCCGGCGCGCTGGGGACGGTAATGAACAACTTGGCGGCGCTCGGCGTGGGGCGGATTGAGCCGATTGCGATCATCGGCGATGACGGCGAAGGGTACGAGTTGCGGCATGCGCTGCGCAGATTGCCGAGTGTGGAGATGCGTGGTCTCGTGATGGCCTCCGATCGCCGGACGCCGACTTACACCAAGCCGATGTACGGCGACCGCGAACTGAACCGGTTGGACATCAAGAACCGTACCCCCACTCCGGCGATTCACGAAGACGCGGTGCTGGCCAAGATTGAGGAAGCGTGGTCCCGACTAGACGCGGTGATCGTGTTGGACCAAGTGAGCGAAGCAAACTGTGGCGTCGTTACCGCCCGCGTGCGCGAACACCTGACGGCACTCTGCAAACGATCGCCCGGCAAGTTTGTGCTGGCGGATAGCCGCGAACAGATCGGGCTATTTCGGAACATGTGCATCAAGCCGAACCGCTCGGAGATTGAGAAGTGGTTGGGGACAAGTGACCCCGACGATTTCGATAACCTGCTCCGATCGGCGGCGGAGCAACTTCAATCGCCGGTCTTTTGCACCCGCAGCGACGACGGCATTCACGTGGCGTTTCCCGGAATGAACGCCAACGGCATCGTCCGCGTCCCGGCGTACCCGGTGACCGGCCCGATCGACAGTTGCGGCGCCGGCGACAGTTGCAGTGCCGCGATTACAGCGGCGATGGTGTGCGGGTTAACGCATGAACAGGCGGCGGCGTTCGGGAATTTGGTGGCGTCGATTACGATTCAGCAGATTGGCACGACCGGAACAGCAACACCGGCCCAAGTCCTGGGCCGGTGGCGCGACGTGACAGCATAATCACTCGACATTACACGACCGCGTTCAGTTGCTGGCGTGGCGCGGGCATCGGCATCGGGGGCGGCGTGAAGACGAATTGCAGGGCTTCATCCGCACGGGCACGGACTTCGGCGTCTTCATCGGTTAACACTTTCTTCAACACTTCCGCAACGGTTTCGTCGTCGGGGGCAATTTTTGCCAGCAGTGTGGCACAACGCCCTCTTAACTCAGCGGATGAGGCTTGTAAGCCCGTCATCAACGCATCCACCGCACCGCGACCGATGCGCTTAATGGAAACGGCGACCACGGCCCGTGTGCGGTTCTCGGGTTCGCGGAGCATCCCGATCAGCGCGGGGGTTGCGGGGTACGCGGCTGGCCCGATACGACCGAGTGCGCCAGCACAATCGCGGCGAACGCTGTTGTCCGAATCCTTCAGGCCGTGAATGAGGTGTTGCAACGCTTGTTGCCCAGCCGATCCTTGCTCACCCAGGGCACGGGCGGCCCGGCGACGGACACGGGCGGACTCGTCCGCCAAGGCGATCACCAGGGACGGCACCCGCTTAGTCGCGGGGAGCGGCAAGTCCGCAATGGCCACGACCGCGAGTTCCCGAACTTGTGGGTTCGAGTGGCTCAGCGCGTCGTTGAGGACTTTGTGTGCGAGGTTGGTTTGGGCGTCGGTTAACCCGTGCATCAAGATCGTGAAGACCAGTTTGTGCATGAGTTGGGGCGATAACTGTTCCATAACAAATCAGCCTGGGGCAACAGGGCAAGAATAATTGGTGGGTATGGTGGCAGTTCTGAAGGGTCAGAGGCTACCTGCACGAATCTAGATCATGGGCGGGGTTAAGACGGGAAGAATTTCCGGATTGCAGCGATTACCCGGCGGGTTTTCCGACACGCCGACCGCCAGCACATCTTTGCGTTGTGGCCACATGGATTCAGGCGAAAATTGTGCGCAGGGCAAACCGAACCCGCTTCCGGATCGTCTCGAAAATCAGTGCGGACACGAACGACGGGTCTGGCTAATTTTTCAGGACAAGTGATTTCTCTAGGTTTTCGGCCCTGAAGGGGACGTTCTGTCAGCCCAGGGCCATGCCCTGGGGACCGGGCAACGATTAGGTTCTCATTCAATTCAGGACTGTTCATTTCGCCGATGGTTAACAGCATGAACCGTCCCTTCAG
>JAYSXU010000230.1:0-5249 GCA_043716965.1 Fimbriiglobus sp. | reverse complement strand
GGTTTGCCAGCGGCCTGAGTGCCAACGACTTCCGCAAGCGCACCAGCATCATGCGGTTCACGCGAAACGGGCTGAAGGACATCGCCGAAGATGTCGTGTACATGGCGAACAAAGAAGGTCTCACGGCCCATGCTTTAAGCGTCGAAACCCGCGCCGCCGACAACGGCCCCGCCGCCCGCCCGAAGCCGAAGCCCGAAAAAGTCATCAAGAAGTAGCAATCCACGAAGTCACCCGAAATGAACACCGTTCGACCCAGCATTCTGCAGATGTCCGGTTACGTGCCGGGTGAACAGCTTAACGACCCCGACATCGTTAAGCTTAACACGAACGAGTGCCCGTACCCGCCGTCGCCACGGGTGTTCGACGCGATCAAGGCCGCACTCACGGGTGACAAGCTCCGTAAGTATCCGCAACCACTGGGCGACACGTTTCGCGTCGCTGCAGGGCGGGTGTTGGGCGTGGACCCGGATTGCATTCTGGTTGGCAACGGCTCGGATGACATCCTCACCATCCTCACGCGAACCTTCGTCCCCGAAGGCGGCGTGATCGCAACGCCGACGCCGAGCTATGTCCTGTACAAATCACTCGCCGAGATTCAGGGGGCGAAGTTCGCCACCGTCCCGTTTACCGACGATTGGCAACTGCCGAACCCCTGGCCGGTTCGGACCGCCAAACTCACGTTCCTTGCCAACCCGAATTCGCCGTCCGGGACGATCATCCGCCAACCTGCCATTCAACAGCTTGCGGCGCAGTTGGACTGCCCACTCGTGTTGGACGAAGCCTATGCCGACTTCGCCGAATCGAACGGCTTGGCCCTGCTAGGCAAGGTCAAAAACCTCATCATTACCCGCTCGTTTAGCAAGTTCTACGCACTGGCCGGCATTCGGTTCGGACTCGCCATCAGCGATGCCGACACGATTCAGCAGTTAGCCAAAGTGAAGGACTCGTACAACTGCGACGTACTAAGCCTGACGGCAGCCACAGCCGCGATTGAGGACCAAGCCTATTACGCCGACATCCGCGCCAAAATCATCGCCACCCGTGGCCGGATGACGGTTGCCCTGAGTGAACTGGGCTTCAAGGTCACGCCGAGCCAAGCGAACTTCGTCTGGTGCCAACGCACGGATCGCCCCGTGAAGCCGATTTACGAAGCACTGAAGGCGAAGAAGATTCTGATCCGGTACATGAACTACCCCAATTGCGAAGGGCTACGAATCAGCGTCGGCAGCCCGGTGGAAATTGAGAAGCTGTTGTCAGAGTTGCGCACCATTCTGTAACCGGGAACGCCCGCCATGCCCCGCACCGCACAAATTCGCCGCGTGACCGCCGAAACCAAGATTGACCTCACGCTCAACTTGGACGGCACCGGCACGGCCCAAGTCGAAACCGGCGTCGGGTTCTTCGACCACATGCTGACGCACTTGGCGAAGCACGGCCTGTTCGATCTGGCCGTGAATTGTGCGGGAGATTTGCACATTGATGCCCACCACACCGTGGAGGACGTTGGCATCTGCATCGGCAAAGCACTGACGCAGGCACTCGGCGACAAAGCCGGGATTCGGCGGTACGGCGATGCCACGGTGCCGATGGATGAAACCCTTGTGACCGCCGCCGTGGACCTCAGCGGTCGCCCGTTCTTGGTCTGGAAGGCCGACGTGCCGAATGAACTTCTCGGGACGTTTTCTTCCCAACTCGCCGAAGAGTTTTGGCGCGCCGTGTCCAGCAGCGGGTCGTTCAACTTGCACGTGGTCGTCCACCACGGCCGCAACACCCACCACATCATCGAAGCCACCTTCAAAGCCATCGCCCGCGCCCTCCGCCAAGCCGTCGAACCCGACCCCCGCGCCGTTGGCGTGCCATCCACGAAAGGCGTGCTGTAGGCAGTCCTGGCTGTCGCTGCGCTCAACCCCAGGCTAATCGCTAGCATCCCTACCGGGATGCCCCAGGCTGTTTTTACACCGTAAGGGGTTGCTTTTATCCCGAAGGGATTTCAGCCATTAGCTTGGGGTCGCGTTTCGCGCACCCCAAGTGACAGTCTTACATTTCCATCGACTCCGGAGGAGTCGCAGCGCTCGGCGAAACCTGACCACATCAACTACTTCTCCCACAACTTGCGATCCAACGTGCGGTAGCCGATGGCTTCGGCGAGGTGGTTGGGGGTGATGTCGGGGCAGTCTCCAAGGTCGGCGATGGTGCGGGCGACTCTTAGGATGCGGTCGTGGGCGCGGGCGGACAGGCCGAGGTCGGCCATTGCGGTGCCGAGCATGGTGCGGGCTTCGTCGTCGAGGGCGCAGTGTTTGCGAATTTGTCGCGGGGCCATGCGGCCGTTCAGTGGGATCGGATCGCCGACAAACCGCTTCGCTTGAATGGCACGGGCACGATCGACCTGTTCGCGCATCGTGGCAGTGGACGTGCCGTCACTCAGTTTCGACAGCTCTTCATACGGCACGGCGGGCACTTCGAGGTGAATGTCAATGCGGTCAAGTAGCGGCCCGCTGATTCGGCCGAGGTACTTTTCCACCTGCATCGACGAACATTTGCAGACGTGCTTAGCGTCGCCCAAATACCCGCAAGGGCAGGGGTTCATCGACGCGCAGAGGATGAAGTCGGCGGGGAAGACCGCCGAGTGGATCGCCCGGCTGATCGTGACGCAGCCTTCTTCCAGCGGTTGGCGAAGGGCCTCCAAACTGCGGCGATTAAACTCCGGAAGCTCATCCAAAAACAGCACGCCATGATGGGCGAGACTGATTTCTCCCGGTTGCGGCATCGTGCCGCCGCCGACCATACCGGCATCGCTGATGGTGTGGTGCGGCGAACGAAAGGGTCGGGTGGTCAGGAGTCCTTCGCCGACGGGTAGGCGACCTAGCGCACTATAGATACGTGTCGTTTCCAGGCTTTCATTCAGTGACAGCGGTGGCAGAATCGTCGGCAATCGGCGGGCCAGCATCGTCTTGCCGGAACCGGGGGAACCGAGCATTAGCAGGTTGTGCGCACCGCTCATGGCGACCACCACGGCGCGTTTGGCCGACTCCTGCCCCCGGACTTCGGCGAAGTCCACGTCGTAGCGATTTAACTTTTTACTGAGCAGATCGAGTTGCGGTGAGACCGGGTCCACTTCCACCGCACCGCTGATGATGCCCACCGCTTCCGACATCGACGTGACACCGAAGACTTCGAGTTCGGTGACCACGGCGGCTTCGCGGGCGTTGATTGCCGGTACGATCAGCCGCTTGACGCCAAGTTCGCGGGCGGCCATCGCCATCGAGAGGGCACCCTGTACCGGACGCACGCTGCCATCCAGGGACAATTCACCCACCGTGGCAAAGTCGTTGAACTGCTCGGCACGAAGTTGCCGCGTGGCGACAAGAATGCCCAAAGCGATTGGCAGATCAAACGCCCCGCCTTCCTTGCGAAGATCAGCCGGGGCCAGGGAAATGATGACACGACCTGTGGGGCGGGCGTACCCGAGGTTGGCCAACGCCCGTTCGATCCGGTGGACGCTCTCACGGACCGCCAGTTCGGGCAACCCGACCAAGATAATCTTGGCCGTGCCAAGGGTCGAATCCACTTCAACTTCCACCGGGACCGCGTCAATGCCCAGCAAGGCGAAGGTTCGCAACTTGGCGAGCATGACCGATCCCTACTTGTCTTTTGAACAGCCTGAGAAACGATCCGAGTCGGAACCTTACGTGACCTTCACCACTTCTTGCGGACGCCAGTTGATGACCAGTCGTCGGTACGCGAACTTCGCGCCTTTGAAGATGATGAAGGCCGAGAAGAACCAAATCCAGATGTTGAAGCAGAACGGCGGGAGGTAGAACTTGGTCTTGCCGGTGATGTCGTTTTTCTCCTCGGCGTCCAAGAACGAGCCGGTGAGCCAGTCGTTCATCTTGAGTGCGCACAACACGCTGACGCTGATTAAAATCAAAATCACGACGATCCAGGCAATAGCTGGCAGCCAGTGTTTGAAGTAATCCCCGGCGGTCGTGTCGTAGACCTTTTTGCTGCCGTGCCGACGCCGTTCGAGTAAGTCGTACCCACAACTCAGGCAAATTTTCGTGTCGGGTGGGTCGAGTTCCAACGCGCAGAACGGGCAACGGGGAACGTCCGAATCGTCTTTGGTCACGCCGTAGGGGTTGGGGTTGTCATCGTCGTCGTCAGCCGAGTGAGCGCCGGCAGTAGGCGGGGCAGGTGAATCGTCTTGGAACTTGATCGGCGCGTTCGGGTCGGGGGCTTTCGGTACGGCTGGTTTGGCCGTGGCCGGTTTCGCGGTGGCCGGTTTGGCCGTCGCCGGTTTCGCGGCACCGGGTGACGGCACTTCAAACGTGGTTTCGCACTGTTTACAGCGAATCATTTTGCCGGCGAATTGGGCGGGAACCTTCAGATTCTTGCCACAATTCGGACAAGTGGTCTCCAGCGTGGCGGACATAAACGAAGCTCCGGGTTACGCAGAGAAAGCCGACGCGCAGGGCGTTCGGCAAACGATGACGAAAATATCGCTCGTCCAGGAATCAGCCTGAACTGTTCTGTTCTATAATGTATGAAAATAAGAATTGGAGTCCCACCTGATGTCCGCGTCCACGATGACCGATCTCTCAAAACAACAAGATTGCGGGACGGTTACCCCACCGCCATCAGCCCGCCTTGAATTGGCCGTCGTCAACTTTTCAGCCAGGAAAGTCAACGTGATCGACTCCGACGCGATACCGAACGTGCTGAAATCGGTTCCCGCGACGGCGAAGCCGAAGATACTGGTCACGTTGGCCACCTACAACGAACGCGACAATGTCGAAAAGTTGATCGAAGGAATTTACCAATTCGTGCCGGATGCGCACATCCTGGTGGTAGACGACAACTCCCCGGACGGCACGGGTCAACTCGTCGATGAACTACGGACCAAGGATAGCCGCATCCATGTGATCCATCGTCCGGGCAAATTGGGGTTGGGCACCGCAACCATCGCGGCGATGAACTATGCGATTGAACACGACTACGACTTGATGCAGAACATGGACGCGGACTTTAGCCACCCGCCACGATTCCTGCCCGCCATTTTGAAGGGGATGGAAAAAAACGACATCATGATCGGCAGTCGGTACGCCAAAGGTGGTGGCACGGAGAACTGGCCACTGGCCCGCTTGGTCATCAGCCGCACGCTCAACACAATTGTGCGATTCCTGTTCCGGATGCCGGTGCAAGACGCGAGCGGCGCGTTCCGGTGTTATCGGGTCAGCATGTTGAAACGCGCC
>JAYSXU010000229.1:0-5251 GCA_043716965.1 Fimbriiglobus sp. | reverse complement strand
TCGGTGTCAAGATACACCGGAACAACGAGTATTGCAACGCTTCGCCGTACCCCTTGAGTTTAGTGAAGACGCGGGTGCGGCGTTTGTTGTCGGCGATGTCGTAAGCCACGATGTAGACTGAACGCATCGTTCACCGGGTTTTGAACGCGGGATACTCTTGAAGTTCACCCAGCAACACGCGGCCGAGCAGTCGGGCTTGCACGGAAAGCACGCGGCGGTAGGAGATGGTGTACCCGAAAATCGGGTGGGTGACGTCGCCGTTCAACCGCCGTTCCCAGCCCGCGATGACGGCTTTTCTTCCCGGCGGCGTCAGTGTGACGGCCGGCCCGCGACGGATGAAATGTTCGGGCTTCACTTCTCCCGTGTTGAACAAACTGAGCACGACGGAGTCGGCGACGATGGGGCGAAATTCCTCCGCGAGATCGAGCGCCAACGCGGGTCGTCCGTACCGGGGTTGGTGCAGAAACCCGA
Source organism: Fimbriiglobus sp. (assembly GCA_043716965.1). Lineage (GTDB taxonomy): Bacteria > Planctomycetota > Planctomycetia > Gemmatales > Gemmataceae > Fimbriiglobus. The sequence goes on along the minus strand of JAYSXU010000229.1, from coordinate 4,780 downwards.
GGTAGGGTTCCAACCCGGCGGCGAGACACGCCACGGTGAGTTCGCGGGCGAGCATCGAGTAGACGAACGAGAGCACGGCGTTCACCGGGTCCGTGGGCGGGCGACGGTTGCGGCCGTCAAACCGGAACCCGCGTTCCTCTTTCAAGAGCTTAGCGAACGCCCCGAAGTATCGCTTGGCGGCCATGCCTTCGATCCCGAGCAGGGTGGCAAGCGACTCGGCGGTCTCGGCGTCCTTGGCGGATTGTTGCAGTTGATCGAGGACCAAGTCGGACCCCTCGTCTAGGTTTCGCCGCAGTAGCGTCCGACAATTCCGGATTTTGCCGCTCACGAATTGACGGGCGAGATTCAACGCGGCAGTCGGGTCGGCGGCAGTCGCATATTGGCGGATGCGGAGTTCGATATTCTTGTGCGGCAACGATTGGGCGAGGCCCCGGAACCAACCGCCCGTACTGAAGTAACACACGGGAATTTCGCGGTCGAAGAGTTCGTGCATGCACTGGGTGCTGACCTGCACCGGGCCGTACAGGCAGACCTGGGACACGTCCTTCAACCGGGCTTCGCCGATCTTAACTTCCTTGAGTTCGACGACCAGTCGATCCCCCCGTTTGCCGAGTCGGGCACCGGGTTCGGCGACGTGCATCGGCAACGATTCGGGCCGAGGCGTGATGAGCAACCGTGGTGAATCGACAGCTTCACCTGCCCTCGTCTCAGCCGCCGTCGGTTCACGCAAGAGCATGTTCGTTTCGTCCGGCAGGCAAATCCCCACGAGTGAACACCGCGGGCACTTCGGGCTGTCGATCAACGGCAACGGCATCCGCCCCGAGTCGGCCATCGCGCGGCATTCGAGTACGAGTTGCCGGGTGCGTTGAACAAGCAGGTCGTCGAACGCAATCGTAACACGCCGCCGCGACCCGGCGAACCAGATCACCCCCTCGGTGCAAGTGAACCCCGCCTCGCGGAGCAACAGCCCCTGGACACAAAGTTGCACCCGTTCGGGTTCGTAAGCGCCTTCCGGCAGATCGGGGGCGACGCTTTTTTTATAATCAATGGGCGTCGCCACCGATCCTTCGACTTCCAGCACGTTTACGACGGCCACGAGGTGCAGGTCCGCGCTTTCCAACCGCAACGAACGTGTATGAAAACACTCGTCCGGCGCTGCCGGCCCAACAGGCCGGTGGTCCGGCTGGTCCGCCTTGCGATGCACGAACTCGCCGTCCATCGTGTCCGGGTTGTCCGCCCACTCCCCCTGCACCCATTCGAGGTACGCCAACCGAGGGCAGTAGGTGAACTCGTTCAACATGCGGGCGGGGACGAGTTGGCTGACCCCGTCGGATTCCAAGTTAGGACTCATAAATCACTTTCCCGTCAGTGCCATTTCTTGGGTCACGCCAACGCGACGGCTGTGGTAAAGTTGGGCGTTTTGCCCACGAGAATCCGTTGAAGCTTGAACACCGACCGAATCCCCATTTGACGCAAAGCCGCAACTTTGGTTTTTTCCTGAAGTGCTTCCAGCGACATGAGCGATTCAATCACCGGAAGCGTGGCCGGGAAATTCCACAACGGCCAGATCCAGAACGTGTTGGAAACGCGATTCCCCATGAAGCCACGAGTCTGAACACGGTCACGATCGGGGAACGACGGGAAAAGTGGCCACGCTTCAAGTGCCAGGCGATTCGCCCCTAACATCCCGCCACGCCTTTTCCGCGTGGGGTCACCTGACGGCATATTCCACTGGTAGGCATGGCGACGATCTTCGGTCGGTTCCCAGTGTAGTGATTGATTGTCGAGTGCGTCCGCGTAGTCCCAGATTTGAAACAGTGACCGCATGAGGTGTTCCATCCGAGTTCGCTGCATGACCGAGCGCAGGTTGTCCGGGAGGTAGTCGCGTCGCACGGTTTGCAACTGGCTGGCCGCCTCGGGGACGGATTCGCAAGCCAACGCAACGGCCCAATCCAAACCCGTTCGATCCATTGCTCGGCGACCAATGTACGCTTCCCGAATTTGCTGAACGAGCGGTAGTTCCTTCGTTTCAAGCATCCGCACGATTCCAACTGCGGCGTGGTCGTCCAAGTTTCTTGCCAGTCCCTGGAAAAGAGTTACAACAAAGTCTTCGACGGACGGGGGATCACTGGCAAAATGCAAAACGGGAGTATGGGGCGATTGGTCGGTACCCCACGACATTTTGAGTGAGCCGTTCAACCATTCTGGCGCACCCTCACTTCTGGAGAGTTGATCGCACACCATCAGCGTTCCTAGCGCTGCCAGAAACGCGAGCGGGTTCGAGCCGTCAAGCCCGGTGAGCGGGAGCGGGTACGACTTCGGTTTCGGGGCCGTTGTGGGCACATCGATTTTCGCAGCGGCGCTCGTGAACGGCTTGGCGTCGCCGTCCTGCTCCGCACGGCTTTGGGCGTGGTCGGCGAGGCGAAAGACGGCTTCGCGGTAGGCGGACCCCCACCAGCCGTACTTGCGAACCATGCGCCAGAAGAGGTCCGGCAACTCCGCGTTCCACTTGGCAACTTCTTGCCTGGAGGTCGGATAGTCCGTGTCGAATTCTTTGACCCGGAACGGGCGGGCCGCGTCGTTCTCCTCGACCGCGTTAGCAAACGGGCGAGCCGACCCGTGGTGCGTGGCGATCAGGTGCAGCAAGTCCTCGTCGCTCGATTGCGTGGCAACGATGGCATACGAGAGCAACTCGTGCCGCGCACCACTGGGGTACTGGTGAACGAGTCGGGCTTCGTCGCGTCCCTTCTTGTCACGAGGGCTTCTCGCGGACTTGGCCAACGGCGGCCCGACAGCTGTGCGTGGCGAGGACTGCTTCAGCATGGCCTGGAAACGCGGGTCGAGCTTGCCGAGGTCGTGTAACAGCCCAGCCTGATGGTACAGCGATTCGGTCAACCTACACGCCTTGGCGAACCGCGTTGCATAGTCCGCCACACCGCGCGAGTGGTCATCAAGGGTAACGGGTTCGCCCCTGAAGGAGTCGCCCGGTTCGCTGTCATCCAGGTAGGTTGGGTCGAACTGGCCAAGTCGCTTCTTGCCGCTGACCACGTAACCTTGAAGCGGTTCCGGGTAGCCTTCCACCGTTCGTCGTTTGCGATCCGTTAGCGAATCAATGGCTCGCTTCGACCATACTGGAAACTGTTGTGCAATCTTGGCACGAATCGCGTCGGACAACTTCGTCTCGAACTCTTGGTCATCCTCGTCGAGGACCAAACCTTGCAGGCGTAGCAACGCCTTGTCCCGCGACTTCTGGTACGCCTCTTCGGCGTAGTCGGCTGGTTCATCGGTGATGAAATCGCCGAGCGTGTTGGCACCCGGTGACGAACACGGGATCACGTAAACTTGGTTCGGGAGGACGTCTTTGGGGTCGGTGATCGACTCGCTTTTCTCCGGGCCTCGCCAACAAACCGCGAACCGCGCCGCTGGTTCCAGTTTCTCCTTTTCATCGACTTCGACTGTTTCGCCTTCCACGTCGCTCGTTCGGTCATCAACTTCAATTCCCGCCAGCCATTTTTTGAACACCCCGATCGGCACTGCCACGGCTTCTGATGACGATGGCGGGCAGAGGGCGACAATCTCGGCCCAGTTCGGCGAATCCTCGCCGAGGTCGGAACGAAACACGACTTGCACGTCGGGTTGGCCGGGCTTCTTCGGGCCGTGGAGGAAGCTGGCCGGGTCGGGGTCCGGCGTCGGGGTAGGGTGCGTCTGCACCCAACAATCCAGGTGTGCGGGAAACAGCACCGGGGCATCGTCACTCGGGGCGTTGAAGGGCGTGAGGTCGTCAAGACCCTTGACCATTTCAGTCACCGCCGACACGCCGAAGTCGAAGACATCCGCCTGCGCCTTTTGCTTCAACCACTTCCACGTTTCCGCCAAGCTCGCGCCGTACACCGGGTCTTCGGTGGTGTCTTCGGTCTCATCGCCGCGAACGACGATGACCGCTTTTGCGTTCGGTCGATTCGCCACGCGGTTGAGCCGACCGAAGCGTTGTCGCAACGCATCCAGGCTGGCACATTCCGACACGAGGGCATGGAAGTCGAAGTCCGCCCCACATTCCAGGCACTGAGTGCCAACCACGAACTTCGGCGGCGTGCCCTCGGCATTTGAGAGCAGTGGTTTTAGTTTCTCTTCAAAGATGCGATCGCGGTCGAGTGGCCGCATCCGGCCTGTCAGCAACACGGCGTCGTTGCCGAGTGCCTTCGCTAGATCACGCGCCGTCTTCACGCGGTTGACAATGATGCCGACACATGCGAATTCTTTCGCTAACTCAAGGGCCTGTTGCTCAAGCACTTTCACCAACTCGTCAGTCCCCTTCTTGCCCTTGCCCTTCGCCTTCTCGGCGACGACGAGGGTTGCCGGCTTGCTCGCCCGAATTCGCTTGCCGAGAACGGGGTGGTTTTCATCGTCTAAGTTCGCGCGCATCGCCTCGCCTTCGGTCGTCGCGGTGATCGAAACGAATGTGAACGGCGAGTGCGACTCGATCCAGTCGCGGTAGTTCTTCACGGCCTGCATCGTCTGGTCGAATGGCTTCGCACAGTGGGCTTCGTCGAGCAAGATCAGCGAATCGTTGCCAACCAGACCGGCGTGAATCGGCTTCATCGAAGCCGAAACGCCGTAGCCACGGAACAGCAGCCGGGAGCCGACCTGATCGACGGTGCTGGCAATGACCATTGGTTGCAGCGGCGACCGGATCCACGCCGACTCGCGGTACATCCCGCCCCGAAGGGCGTAGACATCCAGGGGGCGTTCGTCTTCGGCGCAGTCTCGCAGCGAATCAGCT
>JAYSXU010000228.1:0-1794 GCA_043716965.1 Fimbriiglobus sp. | reverse complement strand
GCCACGGTCCCAACCCGGCTAACGGTGTCGGGACGCTTCTCGAACGCCCCGTGATTTTCGGCCACAACCACCAGCCCAATAGCGAACCCGTCACGAATAGACCCAACAGGATTACCGGCGTCCAAGAGGTGTCACCATCCCCGAAACTGAACCCGACCGATGCCGACGGAAGATTGGGTGCGGTGAAATTGCCGGCGCCGGTTTTCCAGTTACCACCCGACTTCCCCATTTCGGGGAGGTTCCAGTTATTCCCTTTCAGGTTCGACGAGACCCATTTGCCGAAGCTCCCTTTGTCATTGCCTTCAGCGGCTCCAATGATTTCACTGAGCGGACTCTTCCCCGAAGTCGAACCGGCCCCTTTGACGAATTCCGTCAGGACATCCTTGATCGCCGGGGTGTCTTTCAACGGCCCGACGTTTTTTTCCCACCAGCCTGCCACGGCCTGAAATTGCTTGTCTTCCGGAGTAGTCGCTGGCGGCGTTGCAGGCGTTTTTGGCGCGGTTTTCTGCAGGGTAGTCGGTGCCGTCTGCGGAGTAGTGGGTGTGCCATTTGGCTGCCCATTCGTTGCCGGTGTCACGGGAGGCGGCATCGGCTCAACTGACGTCATCGGGGCAGCGGTCGGGGGATTCGACCCAACGGGCGGGACAGGCTGTTGGCCACCGACCATCGGTGTTTCAGGATTCTGCGTCGGCGTTGCTGCCGGTGTTTGTGTTGGCGTTGGTGTTTGTGTAGGCGAATTCGGCACATTAGTCTTTGATGGCGGTGGCGGGTTCGGCGATATCGGAGCCGGGGTTGTACCCGGCGTGGACTTCGGCGGCGCGCTAGCTTGAAGACCTTCGGCGAGCTTCTCGAACTGCTTCAAGCCTTCGGGGGTGTTCAACGACGGGTTCTTCCCAAGAAACTCGTTCGCAAGCTGCTCCGGCGTTTTGCCGGGGTTGTTCTGCACCAAGTCCGTCAGTTGCTTCAGCAACCCTGGGTTGTTCTTCGTCGCTTCGATCGCCTGAAGCATCACCCGCACCCGTTGAATCTCCGGTTGACCAATGGTGGGCGTGACGACGACATCCCGGACGACTCGCGGCGGCTGTTGCGAGACCGCCAGTGTCGCGCACACCCCGAGCATGAGGGCAACGATCCCAATCCGCTTCATCATGGTTTCGCACTCGTGGGCGGGTGATAACGGCAAGCAAGGTATTGTTGCTGCGCTGAGTCAGTCCGGCAACCCAAACCCACATTCAACACACCACAAAAAGCCCACGCACGATCGTGCGTGGGCTTTCGGCGCCTGCCCCAAACCAAATCATCGAACCGCACTCGCGCTTGCATACCCTGGCAACACGTGCCCCTCGTGCAGTGTCCACTCGTCGTCCAGTTCCACTTCGTCATAGTCTTGGTCCGCCAGTTCCCACTCGTGGTCGAGTAGCCGTTCCTCCGCACAGTGCCGTGCGACGATCAGAAAACCGCCGTACCACAGCCAACTGTAGCGGAAGAGGTTGTGCCCGAAGTTCCCCATGAACAGCAGTAGCAGCACCCCGACGCCGACGGCGGACGAGACTTGGAAGATGAGGTCGTAGCCCCACTCGGGGTACTGCTTGCGGATTGTGGCAACCCGACGATAGTTGAGGTAAAAACCGGCCAACACGGCTACGAAGCCAATCAGTCCGATCGTGCCGAGTTCGCCGACGAGTTGACCGTACAGGTTGTGCGATTCCACACCGCTGTGCGTAGCCGGTCGCCAGGCACCAGGGCCAACGCCGCTAAGTGGGTTCGCCGCCCAGAGATCGAGGCCGGTCAACA
>JAYSXU010000227.1:0-5263 GCA_043716965.1 Fimbriiglobus sp. | reverse complement strand
GCAGCAGGGGTGTCGGTGATTACGCCGTATTTTATCAAGCCGAGCCAAGCGGAGTTGATCGACCATTTTCGCCGGGTTGCGGAAAGTACCTCGTTGCCGGTGGTGCTGTACAACAACCCCGCGACGTGTGGCGGGGTGAACGTCGAACCGGAGACGGTGGCGAAACTGGCGGAGGTGCCGAACATCATTGGCATTAAGGACTCGTCCGGTGACCTGCAAAATACCATTGAGTTGATTAAGATTACACCTCAGGATAAATTCAGCGTGTTGATGGGCCGTGATACATTGTTACTCGCCGCGTTGATGTTCGGTGCCAAAGGCGCAATACCCGCGACCTGCAATATCGCACCGCATCTCTGTGTTGGAATATACCAATCTTACATGCAAGGTGATATTGCCAGCGCCAAGCAGTTCCAAGACCAACTTGCTCCGGTGCGGATGGCGCTCACGTTGGGTACTGGCAACGGCGCGGTGAAGGAAGCAATGGCGTTACTCGGTCGCCCCGCCGGCCCGAACCGCCTCCCGATCGCGCCGCTGTCCGCCGAAAAACGGGAGAAGCTGAAAGCCGTTTTGATGAAAGCTGGGTTGCTACCGTGACGTGTTACATAGCGTCTATTTCGTGGCGAAGAAGGCTTTGGCCAGGAACTCGCCTTGGGTCACAGTGAGCTTGTTTCGGGTGACGTTGGCTTTGGCTTCGGCCATCACATTTGTTTGGTCGCCGACATCGACGGGACTCGGTTTACCGAGTGGGGCTTCGCCCGCGTGAGGCAGCCCGGCACAGTGGCCGATTTCGTGCAACAGTGTGGCCCGGTCCGGGTTCGGGGTGTCGGTATCAATGATCACCGCACGCTGGCCGTTCACTTTTGCCGCAAGCCCGTGGATGCTGACCTTGGGACTGACGCGCAGGAGCAACACCATGAGCCGGTTGTTCGGAACCGTCGTTGCATTTTTGGCCAGCTCGACCATCTCGTCGATTTGGGGCTGGAGATAGACCACCTCCGAATACTTGATGTCCGTCGGGTGGACCGTCACGTCCAATTTGAAGTTGTTGCCTTGGGCCGCGAGGATTTGTTCGGCTTTCTGCTTCAGTTCCGGAAAGAGTGTCCGGTTCGTGACGATGGCGTCGGTGAACACGATCAGGTTGAGCGTGATTTGACTGCGGCTCGACGCTTTTTTCAGGAAGCGGGCCGCCGTTTCGACCTGCCCGGTTTGAACCAAGTCGCCGGGGGCGACGAGCGGGAGTTCCCGGTTCTTGACGACGCTCCACGCATACTCCATGCGGGCCATGCTTTCACCCATTTTGAAGGTGAACCGCCGCTCGATCAACTTGTCGAGCGTCGCCTTCGGCAGCGCCGCGAGCGCGTCCAACATTTCCTCCATGTTCAGCCCGTTGAGGCGGAGAAACGCCTCCGTCCAGTCCCCCTTGGCCACCGCTTGTTCAAACTTGGTGCGTTGCAGGCTCATTGAAGTTGCCCCCGAAAATTCCGTCAGGCATTTTATTAGCGTTTCTTTCAAACAATGGCCACGAACGTGGCGGCAGCGAGTCGTGATAGCCCGATGTCAGTGATCCATAATCGATATTTGGCTCGTTTCACGCCGCGCTTCGGTAGGGCAACACTCGTCGCCACCACTCACTGGATTTGGTGTCGTGATGTTGGGATCGGGACTTCTTGTGGGAATGCTCTTCGTCTTCCTCACTGGGTACGGGACTCGGTGTCGTTTGGGATTGCACGATCACCCCGAGTAAGGACACCGCAATCACGCCACCGTTCAGGGCGGCGGTGTGGTCACGGACCCAGGCGACCATGTCCACGTTGGTGAATTCCTCGATCAGCACGAACGCAAAGTGCCACGACACGAGCACACCCACGAAGCTGGTGGTGAGCATCGTCCAGAAGCGGTACAGTACAACGCCCATTAACCCACCCGACAGAAAGACCGCCCAGAGTTCTTGGGCCTGCGGAAACACCGCTTGAACTGCAACCCACGCCGCAATGCCGCCGGTGATGAACGACAACACTTTTGCCAATTCCAGTGCCAACATCCCCGCCGAGACGGCCAACAACACGCCGACGACCATGACTTGCTGCCCGCCAGCCGCTTTCCCCGCACCCAGCCCGACTAACCCGGCTGCCAGGGTGATGCCAAACACCACCCAAAAGCGGTGCCACCGCCAGCCCACCGCCCAAAGTAACAACCCGACAAATAATAGAAACCCACACGCACCCAAAGAGAGTCCTTTTGCGGCGGCCAAGACATCCGGTAGGATCAACTGCATAGCGGATGTTCCTGAGATGGTCCAACGATTTCGGGGCGGGCAGGAATTCTGCTATCGTAAATTAGCGAATTTGAGCGGTGACTGTCTACCGATTCAGCGGGAAGTATCAAGATGTCAGTCAAGAGTGTCGGATATTCGCGCACCTCATACACGGCACGTCGGTAGCGCAGAGCAGTGACTTGAGCAAAACCGGAATTTTTGTTGCATCGGCTTGCACGGGTGCGTGTCATGACCTACAAACTTGGTGTCTCCGATATCGGCAACGACGAACGAGACGAGTGATCTGCAGTTTTTGTGCAGGCTGCTTCTGCCGCAAGGCAGGCACACTTTAATGTGTGCTTTTTCCGTTCCGAGGGGGGAACGGTTTAAGCTGCCAGGCTACCCAAGGGATGGACGGGACCCGCGAGTACGTTTGGTGCCCGGACACTGAGGAATCAGTGTCCGGTTTTTTTTCGTTTACACATCTCAACTCGCACAACAATCACGAAAACCAACATCCGGATCACGAAAACACAAAACTAAATATTTGATTTTAGATTTGTTTCGTGTTTTCGTACTTTCGTGTTTTCGTGATCGGTCTTTCCTCTGCTGCTCTGCTGTCACCCGTCGCGGTTCACGCAATCAATCAACTGTCGCAGACGGCCTTGGTTCATGCGATCGAAGCGGAACTTTAACCGTGGTAGGTGGGCGTGGGCGGCTTCATTGGCTTCTTGGGGCAACATGTCGGTCTGCTCGAACGTCCCGCCCGTGATGATGTCCGCAAAGTGTTCGCAAATGGTGTCCATTGTCGTTTCGGTGAGGCGGTGTTGTAACCGCAGTACCAATTCCCCACGCACGTAGCGCATACTGTGGTAGACGCGATAAAAATCCCGCACTTCATGCACCGCTTCTTCGATGGAATCCGTGACGCGGTACAAGGCCATGTCTTGTTTCGAGATATAACCACGATCAAGCAAATCTTCCTTGATGAAGGCTTGCCAGCGCTTCCAGTACGTGCCACCCGGTTCGTCGACGAGAACGAGCGGGAAAATGTGCGATTTGCCGGTTTGAATCAGTGTCAACGACTCGAACGCTTCGTCGTGGGTGCCGAACCCGCCGGGGAACAGCACGACGGCGTCCGATTCCTTGATAAACATCAATTTACGGGTGAAGAAGTACCGCATGTTCATCAACTTCGGGTCGCCGTGGATGATCGAATTGGCCCCCTGCTCAAAGGGCAACAGGATGTTCAACCCGAAACTATTGTCCCGCCCTGCCCCGACGTGCCCCGCTTCCATGATCCCGCTAGCCGCCCCGGTCAGGACCATCCAGCCAATGTCGCTCATCCGTTTTCCGAACTCGACGGCGGCTTGATAAGCGGGGTGGTCTGGCTTGGTCCGAGCGGAGCCGAAGATTGTGACTTTTCGGCGCCCACGGTACTCGTTGAAGACTTTGAAACAGTAGCGCAACTCTCGCAACGCCGTCGCCAATAATTTCACGTCACCCCGAGTCGCCCCGTCGCGCACGAGCTTGTCGGCGGTGTCTTTCAGCATCTGCACGAATTCATCACTCGTCGCATCCGAACTCGCGTGAGTTGGGGATGCTAAATCGGGGACTTCGGGTTCAAGGATCGACTCGTAAGGCGTTCCGGGTGTCGGTTCGATCGTCATGGCAACACACTCCGTGGCAAGGTGGGGTGATTATACCGGAACGCCGAACAGCCTCCTGAATTCACAGTTGCAACGCTGTGAATACGCCACTGTGACCCGGAAATTTGACGGAACCAGTCACTGGAGTTTCGCAACATGGAACACGATCGTCCCGGAATTCGACTTGCCGTTGCTCATCTTGTCAGTTACACTTTTCCTCACGTCACAATGTATTATGATCCTGCCACAATTGTTTGGCAAGAGAATGCATGTTGACGTGGTGAACGTGTCACTTCAGGGAGGTTCAGCCGATGATTTTGTCCATGCGGGTTGGTTTGTTTGTGCTGATTGCAGCTTGTGGGCCGGTTTCGACGGCCTCGGCAGAGATGATTTACTTGGCAATTGGTGATTCCAGCGCCTTCGGTGAAACCAACCGAACCCAGAATCCTTCAAACGGTGATCGCGGCTACGTCAAACCGTTTGCGGACTATTTGGGCACTTTGAACGGTGGCGTCCGGCCCGGCGTTCGGAACTTAGCCGTGAACGGCGAGACGACGAAGAGTTTCTTCACGGGGTTAATCAGTGATCGTGCCTCGACGGACGGGATCACGTTGAATTCGCGGTACGCCCCGTTCGCGCCGAACTATCCGAGCCAACGCGATTTCATGCTCTCGACGATCCAGTCGGAACTGGCCGCCGGGAATCAGATCAAGACTGTGACCGTTCAACTCGGGGCGAATGACTTGTCGAACGTCGCGGAGGCGCCGGGGTTCCTGAACCTGACGGCGGCCCAACAGCAACAACTGATTCTGCAATCCCTCGGTGCGATCCAGGCCAATTACGTCAACGTGTTGGGCACGATTCGGGCGCTGCTTCCGAACGCGAATTTGCTCGTCATCGGCTACCACAACCCCTACGGCGGGTCGCCGTTTCACCCGTTCTACACGCTCGCAGCCCCGGCCCTGATCGGGTTGAACCAGGTCATCGAGGGTGTCGGAACCAACCCGGCGTTCGGCGCGAAGTACGTCGATTTCTACACCCCGATTCTGGGCCGGGAACAAGAATTGACACTCATCAACACCTTTCCGGCAGACTTGGTTAACTATGTTCACCTGAACAACAACGGTTACGGCGTCGTTTCCCAACAACTGATTCGCACTGCCGCCGTTCCGGTTCCACCGAGTGTGATCCTGTTCGGCATGGGTGCGTTGGGACTGTTGGGAGTTCGACGGTACCGCGTGGCGTGATCGACAGGGCATGATTCGTCAGCGTCTCGGGCCTCGGCTTTCAGGCCGAAGGTCTGGGAGAACTCAGCCCAGGGCAAGGAGGCTTTGCGCCGCCGCCCTGGGTGGTCAGC
>JAYSXU010000226.1:0-16000 GCA_043716965.1 Fimbriiglobus sp. | reverse complement strand
CGGAGGAAACCAATTCAAATTCCTATGGTTTTCTCCGTGGCTCTCTGTGCCCTCTGTGGTGAATCACTCGACTTTACCCGCACAGAATTTGCCTGTTCCCCAGGGCCACTTCCTGAAACTGCACTGGGCGATTGTGTGTCGGGGAAATAGTGTTGCAGTCGGGGCAACTGCCCGCACACATCACCGTTCCTAGGGAGCATTCGAGATGATCCGGTTCACCATGAGTCTGTTGGCGATCACCGTCGCCGGGTTCTTTGGCGTCACGCAGGCGGACGATAAAAAAGACGAGCAGCCGCTGAAGGGCAGTTGGGTCCGGGAAGCCGAAGGGATCGAACTTGGCTTTCAGTTTAAGACTAAGGACGAAATGATTATCACCGCCAAGAGCGGCGCGAACGGCGTGACCATTACCTGCAAGTACACCGTGAAAGACGGCCAAGTCTCGGGCGAAGTCTTAGAAGTCAAAGAAGAAGGCGAGTTCCCCGCCAAGCCGCCGAAGGGCTACAAGATGAAGTTCAAGTTCAAGGTCGAAAAGGACACCGCCAAACTGAGCGATTACGAAGCCGACAACGCCGAACAAGTGAAGCCCATCATCGAAGGCGACTACAAATCGAAGAAATCGGACTGATCGTTCAACTGCCACGCAGCACAAAGCCCACGCATCATGATGCGTGGGCTTTATGCTGCGTGGGCTTTTGTCGTTCACCTAAAACAAATCGGCGGGGTCGGCGTTCTTCACTTTTCGCACCGCGATCAGCCCGGACCCGACGCACATTCCGACGGTGAGCACGAACACCAGGACCATGCGATCGAGGGTCATCGTGACCGGGAGGTGGGCGGCGGACTTGGTCACTTCGTAGAGGCCCAGTGCCGCGATGAACCCGCCGAGGTAGCCCGCGATCGACAGGAACAACGCTTGCCAAACCACGATCCAAAACAGGTAGCCAAACCGATAGCCCATTGCCTTCAGCGTGGCGTACTCCGGCAAGTGCTTCTTGATGTCCGCCACCATCATTTGGTAGACGAAAATCGCCCCGACCATGAGCGCGAGCAGCACGCCGAAGTAGAAGAACTTCCCCACGGCGGTCTTCGACACCCAGTACGTTTGCTCCTGGGTGTTGATCTGGTCGCGGGTGTACACCAACACGTCGGCGGGGAGTGTTGCCCGCAACCGTGCCGCCGCAACGTTCGGGTCTTCACCGGGCCGGAGTTTCACGAGGCCGAAGGTCGCGTCGCGTGGCGAGCGGGCCGTGAGGTTGGCGAACGTCTCTTCGTTCGCCAACAGCAACCCGGTGTAACTGAAGCCGGTGCCGAGTTCAAAGTACCCCGCCAACTCCACGCGCTGGCCGTTGAACTCCGTGGTCGTGCCAGGGGGCATGTCGCTCGGGTCGCCGAAGTCGGGCCGGGAACGCCGATCCAGCATGACGGTATCGAGGCGAGACAACGCGGAGCGGGCGGCATCCCGATCCGAGGCGGTTCCAAATACGCCACGATTTGAGGGCAGAAAGATCGTGTCGAAGTCGGCGGGGTTTGCGCTGAGCATCACGATGGCCCAGCGCTTGCCGCCGCGAACCGGGTCGGTCGTCGGGTTCCGCCACAAGCCTTGCGCGGTCGAGAACGGCAGCACGTCCGCCACGCCTTCAATTGCCCGTGCCTGGGCCAGCCGCGTTCGGGTCACCGCGCCGGGGCGGCTGAAGTCGAGGTACTCACTGGACGTGATGAGCAGATCGAAGTTGAGCCGATCGTAAAGCAACGTCGCGGTGTTTTGCGTGGCACCCAGGAAGCCGAGTTGCATGAAGATCAGGACGACTGCAAATGCCGCCCCGGTGACCGACACCGCCGAGCGGCCACGATCATGAAACAAGTTCGACAGGGCGAGGCGGTAGGAAGTCATTTCGGTGGCAGGAATCGGGCACGAACTTGCAGGCCAATGAAGTCGGCCACGAGCTTCGACGATTCGCCGTCGAGCCGGACTTCCACTTCGACAACCCGCCGGTCGGCATCCTCACGCGGCCCAAGGGCGAACACGGTGTTCTTCGCAATCATCGGCGCGACCTGGGCAAGCGTGACGGTCCCCTTTAGCGGCTTCGCGGGGGTGGAAGAATCTAGTACCCGCGCCTCGATCTCCACGCTGACAGACTTCGTGCCACCGGCCAACCAGTCGCGTAACTGGGCCACGTCGGTCTCGTACACTTCGGCAATCACGCTCATCGTGCTGGTGTCGGCGATTTGCATCAGCGGCATCGTGGTGATCGTGTCGCCGGGGTGGGTGGCCAGCTTGACGATGCGTCCCGCAATCGGTGCCTGCACCACAGCATCTGCAAGTTTCTGCTTTGCCACTTCGCGGCTGGCACGGAGCGATTCGGACGGAATTTGCGCCAGCGCCCGGTCGGTTTCGGCGTTGAGGGTATCTCGCTTGGCTTTCGCAGTCGCTTCGGCGGCGCTCTGTTGGTCGGCGGCCTTCACCTTCTGAATCCGAATGGCGTCGAGTTCCGTTTTCGCTTGCGCCGAGAGCAATTTCAACTGCCCCAACTCTTGGTCCGAAACCGGCACGCCTTCGGATTTCACTTTTTCAAGCCGTGCCAACTCCGTGGCCGCACGCCCTGCTTGTAGAGTGCTGGCCGCCAGTTTTGCATCCAAAATGGCAAGTTCCGATTCGAGTTTCGCCCGCGCTTGGTTGATCTCGGCAGTCAGGTCCGCCACTTTCGCATCGCGGGATTTCAAAACCGCCGCGCGCGCCGCTTCGGCCTCTCGAAGCTGGGCGTCCAGGGCGTCGGCAGACAGTTTGCGTTCGGCTTCCCCAGCGAGTGACACCAGCTTGTCACCCGCCTTCACCTGCGTTCCCACCGCGACTTTCACGTCCGTGATCCGGTCACCCTGCGGCCCGAAGATGTTCAGCACGCCACTGACGGGTTGCACCCGACCGAGCGCGTTGATTTCCTTCGCCGAATACCCCGCACCGAGGGTGGGACTTGAGTTGTTCGTCGCGGGTGTGGTAGGCTTGAAGTAAGCGAAGTACGCGACTCCCCCCGCCAGTGCCGCGTTCACGAGCAGACTAGCGGTCAACACCAAGTTGACGCGACCGGACCGACGGTAACGGAATCGAACAGACCGAGTCACCAGTGGCTCACCCTCGAATAGGTTCAACGGTCGTGATGCAGTTTATCACTAATATCAAATCGGTCGATGGCGGCGGTTTCATGATGAAATGATTACAAACGATGGCCAATCTGGCCGAGAAATGTTTGGCAACTTCGATTTGAGGTAACTATGCGGTTGCACGTGGTGACGGGTTCGGCGAACTGTCCGGGGCACCCGCTTTCGTGTTTGCTGATTGACGATCGCGTTGCCGTCGATGCGGGGGCGTTGGGGTGGTTTGCGCCGCCGGAAACGCAGGCTTTGGTTCAGCACGTCTTGCTCACGCACAGCCACATCGACCACACCGCGGGGTTGCCGATCTTCCTGGATAATGTGTATGGGCTATCGTCCGAGGTTCCTTCGGTCTACGGAATCGATGCCACGCTCGATGTTCTCCAAGCTCATGTCTTCAACAATCACTTGATGCCGGATTTCGTCGATCTATCGAAGACGATGGCGCCGTTTCTTCGGCTGCACCCGATTGCCGTGGGCGTGCCGTTCACCTTCGACCATTACACCGTCACTGCGTTCGCCGTCGATCACACAGTGCCAACTGTGGCGTACTTAATCGACGATGGCCACGTGGCCGTGGCCATCGTGACGGACACGGCGCCAGTTCCGGAATTACTCACGACGTTGTCGAAACGACCTCGGCTCAAAGCCGTCTGTTTGGAAGTGTCGTTCCCGAATTCGCAGGCCGCGTTGGCCGCGATCACCAAGCATCATACCACGCAGCAGTTTCTCGATGCTGTTGCAACGGTGCCTGCCAACGTGCAGGTTCTCGCCATCCACATCAAACCCCGCTACTTCACAGAAGTGTGCCATGAAATCCAAGCCGCCAATCGACCCAACATCCGTATCGCGGAACCGGGGTTGGTCGTGGAATTGTGACGACTTACACCACCACACGCCCCGCATCCAGGCGGAGGACGTGGTTAACACTGCTTGGCACTTCCTCGGCGTGATGGCTTACGAAGATGAGCGATTGCTGCGCCGTCAAGTTGGTGTCCAGCCAGGTCTTGGCGTGTTCGATTGCGCCGCGATCTAGTCCCTGGAACGGCTCGTCGAGGATCAACACCTCCGGCGATTTCACGAGTGCCCGGACTAACAACACGAGGCGTTGTTGCCCGGTTGATAATCGGGCGAACGGGCGGGTGGCGATTCCAGAAAGTTCAAACTCGGCGAACAATCGTCGCACGCCGTCCAGTTGCTCCGGGGTGGTGGGGCGGTACGCCATCACGTCGTGATAACCCGTTGCGGCGGTGTGGAGCGCGTTGAGCGGTTCCTGGAAATAGAGATGCAGTTCTGGAGAGACCAACCCGATGCGGCGCTTCACGTCCCAGATACTTTCCCCGGTGCCACGCTGTTGGCCGAAGACTCGCACGACGTTGTTGTAAGCCTGCGGATGGTCGCCACAGACCAAACTTAGAAGCGTCGTCTTGCCCGAACCATTGGCCCCGAGCAACGCCCATCTCTCGCCAGCCCGCACGGTCCACGAGACCTGATCCAAGACCGCTTTGGTGCCGTATTTCACGGCCACATTCTGCATCTCCAGGATCGGTTCGCCACGGATTTCCGGGCTGGCTTGTGGGTGGGAGGTGCCAGAAATCGGGCTGGGCTTGGGAGCTTGATAATCGCTTGCCAGCCCGGACCATCGCGGTGTCATCGCGGCCAATTCCATCACGTGTGTGATCCACGGCGGGATCAACTCCGGGCGGGTAATGAGGATCAACCTCGTTCCGCTAGAAGCCAGGTCGCCTAGGAGACGTGCCACTTCTTCCCGCCCGTGTGCGTCTAGGCCCATGAACGGCTCGTCGAGAATTAATACTTCCGGATGCGTCAGCAACGCTCGTGCAATGCGAGATCGTCGCACCTGCCCGTTCGACAATGTGATGAAGGAGGCGGAGAGCAAATGGGAGATACCAAGCCGACGGGTCACGTCCGCGAAATGCGGTTCGTCAATCGTCAGCCCTTTTCGCAGGTACACGTCCAGTTGGATTTCTTCGAGCGGGTCGCTGAAGTTGTACCGTTCTTGGTAGTAGTGCTGGCGGTAGGAGAAGAGGCGAGATTCCTCCTTGAACGCCACGAGGCGGATGGCGTCGCTGGGAAGAATCGCGTCTCGACCTCTTGCCCGGAGGTGTTCAAGAATGGGCCACGTCACCGCACCGTGACGAACGGGATGCCGCCCCAACAGCACCTCCGCGAACGTCGTTTTTCCCGACCCGACCCCGCCCACGATCGCCCAGGTCTCGCCATCTCGTAGTTCCCAGTTCAGATTCTGGAACACGATCTCGCCGCCAGGTCGCGTGATGGTCGTGTCCTGGATGCGAACGAGTTCAAGTGACATTCGGTGGCCCTGAAACAAGAGGAAGGCCACGCACTGGCGTGGCCTTCCTCTTGTTTTATAGACTCGATTCCAGATTACCCCACAAACACGCCGCCGTCGAAGCCTGGCTCGAAGGCGAGGAAGTTATCGAGTTCCTTGAGCGGGTCAATGGTGTAGGCGTGGATACGAGAGGGGTACCCAGGCCCGCGTGAGGTCAGGATTTGCTTCTTCGTGGTGTCGCCCGGAATGTCGGTGACGGCCACGCGAATGCCGCCTTCTTCACGGGCCGGTGCGCCGACTGCTGTCAGCACGGCCGGGTTGGTAGCAGGCAGTGGGTCCGGGCCGTTGATGACACCGATGTCAAAGACGCTAAGCCGTAGAATCGACCCGTCCTTACTGTTCAGAACGCGAAGTTCCGGAACGCTGTTGCCGCCTGGGCCGACAACGACTTCGTCCACCCCATCGCCGTTCAGATCCCCAGCCGCCACGTAAATGCCCTCGCGGTAGTCCGCATCGTAAGCGAGGAAATCTTTGATCGTTGAAAGATCCTTCGCGTTCAAGACCCGGACTCGCGGGCCACCACCCGGCCCGGCCCCCGTGATGATGTCGTTGTTGCCGTCGCCGTTAATATCACCGACTGCGACTCGGACCCCGCCACGGAATGCGGAGTCGTAGGCAAAGAAGGCGGTTAATGCGCGACCCGTTCCGTCGAAGACCTTCACGAGTGGACCGCCACCCAGGCCGGCTCCGGTCAGAATCTCGCCCACGCCGTCTCCTGTGAAGTCGCCCACGGCCAGGAAGACGCCGCCACTGAAGGTCGGCTCATAGGCGAAGAAGTTGGCAATTTGCTTGAACGTGATGCCGTCGAACACTCGGACGTGCGGGCCGCCGCCGTACCCGGCCGCGACGACCAGGTCCGGCACGCCATCTCCGTTGACGTCCCCGGTAGCCACGCGGACGCCGCCGGTAAAGGTCGGGGCGTAGACGAACTGGTCGAACAGGACTTCTTGGGTGTTGGAATCATAGACCCTCACCCGAGGGCCGCCGCCCGCATCCGCACCGACGGCGTAGATGTTTCTGGCGCCGCCGACGTTTTCAAAGTGCGTGAAGCCGAAGCTGGCGCCGCTGTCCGTCACGACCCGCGTTTGCGTCGTGCCCGAGACGGGGTCGGTCACGCGCTGGAGGCTGTTCGCCTCGGCCGTGTTCACGGTTAACTTGTCGCCGTCTTTCTTGCGGGTTGGGCCGCCGCCATCGACGTAGATGTTCAGCTCGCGGGACGGCGTCACGTTCACCTTGTCGCCCTTGGTCGCTTCATCACCGGCGCGGATGATTAACGCGCTCAAGGTGTTCACGTCGGCTGTTCGCCCCAAGGCGATGGTCCGCAAGTCGCCGAGCGACTGGTTACGGAACGTGACGAACTGATCGCTGATGCCGATTTCATCCGACCCACTTTGGGCAGTCGTTTCGGCCAATGCTCCGGTGTGGCCCAAGCCGGTATCGCTGATGCCAAGGACCGTAAGGACGTCTTTCGATCCGTTCCCGGTTGGGTCGCCGTTGTAAACCAGACCGCCCGCGTCCGTACCGTTGATGTTCGTCACGTTCACGATCGGGCCGACCGAGCCACCCGCAATGCGAATTTCGCCCGAGGTCACACCCTTCGGTGCGTACACCACGCCCGCCGCCGGGTTGTCGAACGTGCCATAGGATTGGTTCGTGGAATCTTGGATCGTGAGGTTGTTGCGACCAGTGCGACCGTCGTAGTTCAGGTTCGTGAGCGTGTCGAAGTTGACGGGATTGCCGATGCCCGTCGTCACACCCGAGATCGCGTCTAGGAGCGATACGACGACCGGGGCTTTGTCATCGCCATCAAAACCAAGTAGCGTGGCCGTATCGGTGCCGCCGCCGTTGCCAGACAGCCGCAAACTGCTGGCCGTCACGCCGAAAGTTCCGGAGTCGATCGAGAAGGTATCACTCCCGGTCCCGCCACGAAGTTCCACGATACCACCGAGGTTATCGGCAGTAGCCGAGAACGTGTCATCGCCCCCGTTACCCGCAACCGCCGTCTGGCTACCGGCCAGTGTGGACGTGATCGTGAAGCGGTCATTTCCGACGTTGGAGCCGGAGTACAAAATCCCATCGTTAGTCGAATTCGTGAAGGAACCACCAGTCGCAGCGTAGGTGATCGGGGCCGGAGTCGCACCCGTCACACTGGTATCCGAGATGGTGACGTTGCCACCAAACGAGCTGCCGAAGTCGCTGATGATGAGTTGGTTCTGACCGTCCGCCCCGTCAATCGAGACCGGCCCCAAGATCGTGTTGAGACTTCCCGTATCCGTATCACCGGCAAGGGAGGAAACGCGGATGACGTCGTTGCCCAAACCGCCAATGACATCCACCCGCGATGTGTTTGACCGCACGTTAATCGAATCGGGGCCGTCGTTGGCTTCGATACGAACAGCCGTGGTCGGATTCTCGACGCGGAAGCCTTCGGCCAACGTCGGGCTGTTGCTGCCGCGAACCGTCACGATTTCCGTGTTGGAATACTGGATAATCGCGGCATCCGTCGGCCCGGCGAACCCGAGGATGCTGTCGCCCCGCAAGGTCGCGTTCGCGTTCCCCGTTAGGGCACCAAAGTCGCTGGCAAAAAGGGCATCAGCGCCGTTGCGCCCGTCAAACTGCACAGTGCCTGTGATCCCCTTCAAGTCGCCAAGTCCCGCGAAGCCCGCTTTGCCGTTGACGCTGAACGTGTCCGTCCCGTTCGTCCCCAGAATGCTGGTCAAACCCGCCGACGTCGAGCGGACATTGACGACGTTGCCGTCAACCGTTGCGGTGCCCAGGTCAAGCACCAATTGGCCGTTGGCCAACCCGGTGTACGTGACGGAGGTTCCGGTGAGTGCCGAGAAAATGTTATCAGTCGGACCGGCTCCGATTGAGGTTGCGGTGACCGTGACGATCGTCGCGCCGCTGGTCTTCGACGTGTTCTGGATCACCAGCTTATCGCCGACATCCCCGCCGGCATCGACGACGATCGTGGCTTTCACGAACGTGAGGTCGCCGCCGAGTTTGCCACTCCCGGCAATCGTGATCGTGTCCGCCCCGGCGCCGCCGTTGAAGCGGAACGTCGGGGACGTGGAGCGTTCAATGCGTAACGTGTTGCCGAGACCGTCACTCACGACGACGGTGTTCGGGTTGCTCGGTTCCGCCGCGATCGACATAACGTTGTCGCCCGCGTCGCCTTGAATCGTGATTTGGGCGGCCACTTGGATCGTCGGCGCCACGTTCGGAATGGACCATGCTCCGCGACCTTGCGTGCCGATCACAACGGTGTTGCCATAGACGTTCAGGGAGTCCACGAACGTGTTCGGCAGGCCGGTGCCGTACTCCGTCCAGCCCCCGGCGGCGAAGGGGGGAACGATACTCGGCTCGTAACGGTAAATCCCACCCCGGCCGGCGGCGAGTAGAACCACGCCGCCGCCCGTCAGGCTGTTCGGGGTCGAATCCCACAGCGCGATCTCGTTGATGAAAAGGGCCAGCCCGCCGACGGTATTGCCGTTCTGATCGAACACGGTTGTGGTCAGGTTCTCCGTGATGTCGGTCCAGGTCGCCCCGAGATCTTTGGTGACGTAAACTTGGTTGTTGTTCCGCAGGACGTAAGCTTGGCGGAAGTCGTCCGGATCGACGGCAATCGAGTTGATCGGCCCGGTGCCGGGGATCGTCACTTGGGTAAAGCCGCCCGACGCACTGCGGATGAACAGTTGACCGCTCCCGCTGCCGACGTAGGCAATCCGGGCAACGTCATTCCCGCTCGTGCGGCCGCCGTAAACGATGGCGGTGACCTGACCCGTCAAGCCCGTCGGGGTCACTTGGGCAACGACATCCCCCGCCCGCCCCGCCGGGTTGTTGTCCTCGTACAGCTTGTTGTTGCCGACCATCATGAGCCGCGGATCGACTTTGTTCAGCTCGATTTTTGCCGTGAAGATGGTCAGCCCTTTGTCCGACGCATCCAACCCCGCCCCGCGGTTCGGGTCGGTCGGCGACCCGAAATTCACGATGGTCGTCGGCCCGACCTGGACGTTCACGCTGTTGTAAACCGAGCGACGGACGGTACCGTTGAGAAGGTTGCCGGACGTGTACCGGATCGTTTGCCCGGCGGACGAGCTATTGTCAGCCGCCGACGCCCCGCCGTCGCCGGGTGATATGTTCGTCCAAGTTGTACTGCCCCCGGAGATCTGGGCTATGCTCCCGGTGTCCTGGGTGCCGCCAAAGATCACGTTGTTCTGGACATCGTAGCTGGTGCTATAAAACTGCCCTAAATCCAGGTTGCCGTTGATCGAGACCCAGCCGGCGACATCGGTCTGCGGGGCGAGCCGTTTGTACAATCCGCCGTCGTCACCTTCGAGCAAGTTCCCGGCCACATCCATAGCGAGCACCCGCGAATCGGCGTGCGGTGCCGTGCCGAGTGCGCTGTTGTTCGTAATCGCGGACCACTGCGGCGAGGGGGCAAATTCATTGAACCCCGGAGCCACCGACCGATCGCCGCGCATGATGTTGCCGGTGAAGTCGATCGCACCAATCCCGTTCGGGAACGGCGAATCTTGCCGGTCCCCCGAAACGTAAACGACGTTCGGGTTGGTGCGATCGGCGGTCAGGCCGAAGTGAATGTTCCCTTGACCGCCGGGGTGAATCGAGTCAATCTTTTGGGCAATCCCGCCGCCGGTGTAGACCCCGGTGCCGACCGATCCGGTCAGTGCGAAGGTGGTCGCAGTTACGCCGGACACCGTCCAGATTGCGTTCGCGGCGAGGTTGCCCGTCACGCCAGAAATTTTGACCCGATCACCATTTCCATAGCCGTGATTCGGACTCGTAACGACGATCGGCGAGGCGTTGGTCGCGTCCGTGATGCTTTGCGGGCCGGCAAGGTTCACCGGCAAGTCCATCAGATTCCACGACCCCGTCGCCCCCCGTTGGGTGGAATACAGCACCGAGACCAACGACCCGTTGTTGACGACACCGATGTAGAGCACAGTACCGGATGCGCTGCTGTTGATCGACAACTTAATGTTGTCGGTGCTAGCCCCGATTTGCATCCGGGGGTCAGTGATGTTCGTCCAGACCGGGATGGCAGCTAAAAAGTTGTTGGTGCGGAACACCCCCAATTTCCCAGCCACGTAGACAATGTTCGGGTTTGCGGGGTCTGCGTCCGCGTAGAGATACGTTCCGCCGTTTGCCGGCTGAACCGGAAGTTGACCCGGCGTCACTACTTTCGCATTACTTAAAAACTGAACCGTGGCCCCGTTGTCCGTGCTGCGATAGACGCCGTTGTCCCCGGCGGCCAGCAGGTACCCCGGTCGGGACAACACGGCTTCGATGTTCTGATTCCCCAGCGGACCCAGGACGCGGAACGACGGGTTCGGGTCGAGTGCGTTCTCCGTATAAATCGCGCCAATTAGATCCCCGTTCACAGCCGCGGAAGACCGACCGGAGATACCCGCAATGAGTTGATTGGGGTTGAACGGGTTCAAACTCATCGAGCCGATCGAGAGGGACGGGAGTTGGTCTGTCAGGGGGGTGAACGTCGGGTCCACGTCCGTGGCGTTCGTGGTCCGCCACACGCCGCCGTTGACCCCGGCGACGAACAGAATGTTCGGATCCGTGGGGTGGGGGGCGATTTCTTCGACGGCACCCGATGTCGGGTTGTTAAAGGTGCCCGTCAAGCCCGTCGTTTGACCGTTGATGGCGGGGTGAGGACCGCCGGAAACCCAACTGGGAATCCCGTTTTGGATAATCGCTGGGACTTCCCGGCCTTCCAGTTGTTCGAGCCGCAATAGCCGCCCGGTTCGTGGCCGTGGTGCTTGCAACCCAAAATACCGCTGAGTGTTCCCTGCCACGATCGCTACCTCCGACGCACGTCGCACCGACACGAAGCCGGTGCAATGTTCCTGGTGTGTGTCACGGGTTAACCGGAGAACTGCTCAGTTCTCCGATCATCCCACCTGTGGGAATAACCGGCACAAATTCAATGGCCGGTGCAAACTTCGGGTAATGCTTATGTTAACTTAAAGCATAGCCAGGTGGACGACGCAAGATACTATGCCCCGATCACAAATCATCACGCGCCACCACAAATGTAACCCGTTCCCGTGGCGCAACCAGACCCAACCCTGTCGAAACTCACAATTCTGAAACCGAATTCAAGCAATGGCCACCAAGTTAAACAAGGTGGAATAGCCGCAACCCGTCCAACCATCCCGGTCCGCTTTTCCAGTCGCTTAGGTCCATCGTAATCCAAAAACGAATCGGTTTGAAGACAATCGCTCACGAAACGAACGATTATCACCGGGCCTTGGTTGCGAGGACATTGCACATAAAGACGAGAGAGCAAGGCAATGAGTTGTGGGAAGGAGGGGAAAATGCTTAACGTCGCGCTAACGATGTTACTGACTAATCATCCAAGCCATGACTGTTAAGGAGTGGCCTAACCAAACTCACACGATACATGGTGTTGCTATCAGGGCTGCGAAGAGCGGGTGAAGGGTTGGACCACTCCCTAACGGTCGTGGCTCGGGTAATCGCAATTTCGGGCCTTGTTGCAAAGCCTACTAAACCACGAACGCCAGAAAAATTTGCCAGACCCGTTTCAACTCGGCGAGCCGGATTCGAGAAAGTACACCATGCGCCAGATGCGGTCGATTTCGCCGCGTTCGATGACTTGAAGAGGTTGCGAACCACCGAAGGCTTTGTTCGGGGTCTTCAGCCAACAGGAAAGTTGTTCGGGGGACGGGAACGATTGACTCAACTTGGAATACAGTCTGCCGATTTCGACGATCGTGCGTAACGAGGATTCTTTGAGGTCCGCCCCAGTTTCCCACGTGGCCACGGACCGTTCCGAGAGGCCGACGACCCGCCCAAAATCGGCACGGTTGAGGCCCATCTCTTGGCGAAGGCGGGTGAGCAACTCCCCAGAAACAGTGGGATCGTCGTGTGAGAGGATCTCTGCCATCTGGGGCATATTGATCGGCACCATCGCAAACTCCGGTAAAGAACTGGGCTTCCTGCCAAGTGAAGCGATCTACCACTGTATACTGCGGTATACCACACTATATGGCTAATCATCGGCCCGCAGTCAAGCAATTTTGCAGGAAATTTTGCAGGTTCAGTCGGAATTGAGCATTACCGCGTGGCAACCATCATGGAAATTGTCTGGAAACAGGGACAAATTGACCCCCTCAGGCCGACGGGCGGAGGGGAAGCGTAGCCCCTCGAACCCGGCCTCGTAAACCAGCCTGCCAAACATCTGCGTGGTAGCCACATTGCCCTCGTCCGAGATCACCCGCCATTCTTCGCCGATATGTTCGATCGTGAGTCCCAGTTCGACCAACGTTTCCGGCGCTGACAGGTCCAAGATTGACCCGATGCAGACAGCTACCGCAGCCAGAACCCGAGGCTGGAACGCTGAATCGGGGATGCCGTAGTAAGCGTACCACGAATCGAGTTCCGCAGTGGCGGTGGCACGATCCAGCGACAAGTACAGCGTTCGCGGCCCGCCGATCGGGTTGAACCGCCCACCGAAACGTCTCGCACCTTCGCCATCCGTAAAGTGATCTCGGTCCGCGAAATTGCGGCTCGCAAAGCGGTAGGTTGTACCAATCCATTCCACGACGAACGAACCAGAGCCTCGGTGCGAGGCACCGAGTAGGGCGGCAAGTTGTGTTCGGAGGTGTTGCTCCTGCGGCCAGCCGTTCGCCATTTTTGTGTTCCCGAGACGGAAATCCCATCAATTCAAGGACAGCCTCCATGTTAACAAGTTCGGCAGCACCGCTGCAAGTTGCAACGATACTGCCGTGAAAGATGGGTTGGTTGTCGTATTCTGTGCTTGGTTAGCTCGGCAACGGGGTCGGTCGGCGACGCCAAACGAGACCCGCGAGCATCGGTAGGCCACTGCCAACGAGCAACAGCCCTGCCGGTGCGGGGACCGGGTTCGACGGTGCGGCTGTATCGAAGGCAATCTCGGAGAATCCAGTGGCATTGGAACTCGCCGTTCCAGTGACACGAAGTCTTACGAACCGAGCAGTCGAGTCAGCAATGTCGAAGACCTGCACAGCGTTAGTTGAGCTATTCCCATCATCAAGCGGGAGAAACGATCCGGCGAAGAATGACGATGAGAAGTTTGAAACTGAAGAGGTAAACACGTCGAAAGACGTGACTCCTGCAGATGATTGGAATGGATAATTCCAGAATGCCAGTTGCTGAACTCCGTATGTCGAACCCAAGTCGTAATCGACGTTTTGTGGAGGAAGGCTAAATGAAGCCGCATAGTTTGGAAGAGTGTTGTTCCGTGTATGAATCGGAGAGGAACTGACGTAGGTGTTGAAGTCCGTAACCCCGCTGACATAGCCAATCGAAAGACCGGATTGGTCGATCGTCCTGTCGAAAGTAAAGGCGCCGATCGCCGGAGGCGCACTCACGACGGACTGAGCGGAAGTAATAAACCCGGCTTGAGACTGAGCGGCGAATAAAACCGTCGCTCCGACTAAGGCCAACATTTGCCTGACCATCATCCGGCTGAAGAATAACTGACGCATGACAAACTCCTTCTCAGTGGGAAAACTGGCAGACCGAAGTGGCCTACCCAATTTCGGTGGTTAAACAGACTTCACCGCACCAGCACATTTGTGATGATGAGCAATCGGGACAAGATTTCCTGGGTCCGTAAGTAGTCACAGGGTTGCCTTGGCAGGCACCACGATGACGCTGTGTAGCGCGAACCCGTTCCGCTTGCTCCGACAAATCTGTTGTTATGACCGGGGAATCGCGATGGGGGATTGCTGATACTAAACTGTTGCTGATCTCTGTCAATGACTGGTCAATGCATTTCTGAAGTTTCATCCCCTAGCTGCAACAACCCTGTCCGAGAATCCTTCAATCGTCTTTAAGTTCAGTTGCAGCCTCAGCATTTTTGCCAAAAACCAATCATGCGATAGAGGCGAGAGCATAGCGAAATTTGCTAAGGTTTTATCCTACCCTTTGCTGCTCCAGTAAGCCTCGACTTTTCAAATAGGGCACTTGATAGCAAACCACCCGTCAATTAGCTTGACCTTCATTAATAATTAGTCTAGACTAATTAAAGAAGTTAACCAAGCCTATCTTGTCTCGAGGTTTCTATGCGATACGTTAGAATTCAACCACTTCCACGCTACCGATTCGGGTTTACGCTGATCGAGTTATTGGTGGTCATCGCCATCATTGCCGTCCTCATCGGGTTGCTACTTCCCGCCGTGCAGAAGGTCCGTGAGGCGGCGAGCCGGGCGAAGTGTACGAATAACCTGAAGCAGCTTGGACTCGCGCTGCACAATTACGAAAGTTCCAACGGCAGGTACCCGCCCTCGTGCGTCACCAACCCGTATGCCAACGGCACCGCCTACGGGGTCAGTTACGGCGACGACATCCGGGTTGGTCCGAGCGGGTTCGCCTGGGGAACGTTAATCCTGCCCTACCTTGAGCAGGACAATCTGTTCCGACAGTTCAACATGAACCTGCCCTGTTGGGCCACTGAAAACGCGGCCGCGGCGAAGATAAGAGTCACGATGTTTATCTGCCCGTCGGCAACGGGCGGCAGTGACGGGTTCGAGGTCCAGAAGGAGGGGGCCGACCGGCGACACGGGGTTCCGATTGTGCTCTCCACGGGAAGCCGCGTCGTCTTCGGTCACAGCCATTACGTCACCAACGCCGGTATCCACCAACCGTGGGGGCGCGAGCCGGCGTACTGTTACGATTTCGACGTGCCGGAGCCGATCCCGGCCAACAGCAACATCCCCGTCACGATCGACGGGCCGTTCTACCCGAACTCCAAGACGACGGTTGCCGGTGTGACCGATGGCCTCTCGAACACCGTTTTCCTCGGCGAACATAGTTCGTTCTTGAGCAACAAAACGTGGGTCGGCGTCGTCCCCGGCGCTGTTACCCCACCCCGCCTCGACCTGCGTCCCTGGCCCAGCGAGAACAACGCGGCTACCTGCCTAGTTGGGGCACACAGCGGGCCGGACACCCATGACCACCCGCAAGTCATTATCCACGCCCCGAACAACCCGTTCGGCCACACCGATGAGATGTGGGGCGAACACGGTACGCCAGGGTGCAACGTGCTGCTCGGGGACGGCTCCGTGCGGTTCATCAACGCCTTCATCAACCCCAACACGTGGGTGGCACTCTCCACTCGGAACAAAGGGGAGGTGGTCAATGGCGACTATTAAGTTGCAGGCGACGACAACTTGGGATCGCCGACAAGTGGCATGGATCGCGGTCGGGGTACTGGCCGTCGGGTTCGTCGTCGCCCTAATTCTGAACCTCCGCACCCCGCCCCAGATGGGACCGGACGATGAGGTGTTCAACACCGTCGATGCGTTGTTCACGGCAGTCACCGCCCGTGACGTAACGCAACTGGCAGCGTGCCAGACACGACTGGTGACGTACCGGGAAGCTGGCAAACTCCCGAAGCCATCGGCGGAATACCTCGATGACGTGATCGCCAAGGCCCGCAAC